>NZ_VWVR01000006.1:2195000-2230000 GCF_015712685.1 Exiguobacterium sp. SRB7LM
ATAATCAGCGCAGGAGCTGTGACCGGCGCCGTAACAACTGCCAAGAGAGGCGAGAAGAACAATGCCAAACCGAAGAACAATCCTGCGAAAACAGCAGTCAATCCTGTTCGTCCACCAGCAGCGACACCTGCTGACGATTCAACGTATGAAGTCGCTGTAGATGTTCCGAAGATTGCACCTGCCACCGTTGCTGTCGAGTCAGCTAACAACGCCTTACTCGCACGTGGTACTTTGTTCTCTTTCATGATCCCAGCTTGACGCGCTACCGCGACGAGCGTCCCAGCTGTATCAAAGAAGTCGATGAAGAAGAACGTCAAGATGACAACGAGCATTTGAAGCGTGAACACATCACCGAAGTTGATGAAGGCTTGACCGAATGTAGATGACATACTCGGCGGCATCGACACAACGTCTGAGATTGCTGTCGGTGTCGGCACAAGACCGAAAATCATCCCGACAATCGCCGTCAACAACATCCCGATGAAAATACCACCTTTGATGTCGCGCGCCATAAGCAAGGCGCTGACCACAAGACCGAACACCGCGAGAAGCGTCGTGCCCGTACCAAGTGAACCAAGACTAACAAGTGTTGCTTCATTCGCGACAACGATGCCTGCGTTTTTCAAACCGATGAAAGCGATGAAGAAACCAATCCCTGCAGCAACCGCCATTTTGAGCGGAGCCGGAATCGCATTAACAATCGTTTCGCGAATTCCTGATAACGTCAATACGATAAAGAAGAGACCTGATACAAGTACACCTGACAAAGCCGTTTGCCAAGAAATACCCATCCCGATGACGACGCTATATGCGAAGAACGCGTTAAGGCCCATGCCCGGCGCAATCGCAATTGGGTAGTTCGCGAGAAGTCCCATCGTCAATGAACCGACTACCGCGACAAGACCTGTCGCCACGAAGACCGCTCCAGTATCCATACCCGCTGCCCCAAGAATGTTCGGGTTAACGAAAAGAATGTACGCCATCGCGAGGAAAGTTGTAAATCCTGCGATCAGCTCCGTGCGGACACTCGTACCGAGTGCTGTGAGTTGGAAGTAACGATCGATCCGACTCGTCGTTGATGGTTGTTGCTGTTCTTGCTTGAGCTGTGTGCTCATTTGTTTTCCTCCTTGTGCTCGCCGTAAAACGAGAAAAGGCCCCCGGCAAATGACCGAGGACCCCACGCGAAACATACGAGGGCATACACCCTCATCTATGTCTCGCCGTAGTGAAATCATTTAAGGTGATTTCGTAGAGACTCTCGGGCCATATCCCCGATATTATACGGCAAAATATTTTATAATTGTTCGGTTATAATAAGAACGTTCTTATCGTATCAGCGTAAAAATAGAATGTCAACTAAATTCACGGATTTTACATCGATAAAAAACGTTAATGTTCGGTTTTAAGACAAAACAGAGGGGGGTCCCCCTCTGTTCCGCTTATTCCCATTCGATTGTTGCAGGTGGCTTAGACGTGATGTCATACAGCACACGGTTAACGTGGCTGACTTCGTTTACAATCCGGACAGAGATCTTCTCAAGTACATCCCATGGAATACGTGCCCAATCGGACGTCATGCCATCGATGGAAGTGACCGCACGGACACCGACAGCATAGTCGTACGTACGCTCGTCACCCATGACTCCGACCGAGCGAATCGGCGTGAGCACCGTGAAGTATTGCCAGATGTCGCGTTCAAGTCCAGCTTTCTTCACTTCTTCACGTAGAATCGCATCGGATTCACGCACGATTTCTAACTTCTCTTCCGTGATTTCACCGAGGACACGAATTCCGAGACCTGGACCTGGGAACGGTTGGCGCCAAACGATATAGTCAGGAAGACCGAGTTCTGTACCGAGTGCACGGACCTCGTCTTTAAAGAGCGTGTTGAGTGGTTCGATCAACGTGAAGTTCATATCTTCCGGCAATCCACCGACGTTATGGTGTGATTTGATTGTTTGCGCTGTGTCTGTCCCACTCTCGATGATGTCTGTGTAGAGCGTCCCCTGTGCGAGGAAGTCCATATCGACGAGTTTCGATGCTTCTTCATCAAATACGTAGATGAACTCGTTTCCGATAATCTTACGTTTTTGCTCAGGGTCCGAGACACCAGCCAACTTCGTCAAGAAACGTTCTTGTGCATCGATTTTGATGACTTTCATGTTGAATCCGTCTGCGAACGTCTTCATGACGCTATCCGCTTCCCCTTTACGAAGGAGACCATGGTCTACAAACATACACGTCAACTGGTCACCGATTGCGCGATGAACGAGTGCGGCCACGACAGAAGAGTCGACACCGCCCGAAAGCGCACAAAGAACTTGCTTATCGCCAACGATTTCACGGATTTTCTCCACTTCGAGGTCGATAAAGTTTTCCATCGACCATTCACCTTTCGCACCACATACTTCATAGATGAAGTTTTTCAAGATGTCGTTTCCGTACTCCGAGTGACGAACCTCTGGATGGTATTGGACACCGTACATTTTCAACTCATCATTTTTAATTGAAGCGACCGGGCAAGACGGGTTCGTTCCATCGACGATAAATCCTTCCGGTGCTTCCATGACGAGGTCACCGTGGCTCATCCATACTGTATGTTCGACTGGAAGACCGGTATAAATCGCTGATGCTTCCGGCGTCGAGAACAATGTCGCTTTTCCATATTCACGATGAGCGGCGCGTTCCACACGACCACCGAAGTGATGCGTCATAAGTTGCATCCCGTAGCAGATTCCGAAGATTGGAATACCTAGTTCAAAGATCTCTGGATCACAACGATATGCGCCTTCCGCGTATACGCTATTCGGTCCACCTGAGAAGATGATGCCGACTGGGTTCAATTCGCGAATCTCGTCTGCCGTCATCTTATGCGAATGCAACTCACTGTATACACCAAGGTCACGGACACGACGTGTGATCAACTGATTATACTGACCACCAAAATCAAGCACCAAAATCATTTCTTGTTCTACTTTCACGAAATCTCCACCTTTCTGCCTTCTCCTCAAAAAAAGGACGCGCCTCTCCCCCAGATTATCCAAACCGAAGAAGAAGCACGCCCTTTTCTTTGTATACGAAACGTGCTCCTTCATAGTCGGTCCATTTACGGTGGTCCGGTAGAGACTCTCGCGCCAATTCACGAGTATATACGAAGGAATGCCATGTTCAATTATCTAACTAATGCGTCTATCTTACTTGATGCATCCCGTCACTTCAACTCATAATTCGATGAATCATGATTTTCCAATATTCTTTATATTTTGAATTCGGCTCTTGTTCCGCATAAACAGCTTGCTCAAACAAAGCCGTCAGACGGGTCATATCATTCGTTTCATAGTAGGCGTCGACCTCTTTGGCGAGTTCCGAAGGCGTACGTCCATCAATTTTGAATCCGTTCGCACGCAGTCGTTTCATCAAATAGCGGTGCATCGAGACGAGACGCCCATCCGTGAGCGGACGACTCATCCACCAGACATACATGATTTGACGCTCGATGATTTTTCGGTTCCAAACGAGGACCGCCACGAGGAAGAGAATGACAATCCATCCCCACACCGGCATGTTACGTGCCTCCTCTTGAACATCACCTGTCGTCACGTCATCGATCAACAAATCTTCTTGCGGACGGTTTTGCGTATCGTTCTCCTGATTTGCTTGGGGATCGTTCGCAGCCGGTGTCGTGTCTTCCGTATCCGTTTCTCGTTCCATCTGCAATAAGTTCGCGTCCGAGAAACTGATTGTCGCTTCTAACGGAACCCAGCCCGCGCCTTCAATGAAATACTCGACCCACGAGTGGGCGTGACGATTTCGAATCGTATGTTCTTCCTCACCTTGAACGACCCCTCGTGTGTCACCCATCGTAAACCCTTTTACCCAACGCGTCGGTATGCCGTTCGCGCGCAGCAATACGGCAGCTGACGTCGAGAAGTTATCGCAATACCCGATTTGTGTGTCGAACAGGAACTGGTCAACATAATCCGTGTCCCCTTCCGGTTGTGCCACATTTTCGGTGTCGTATTGAAATTCTCCATTTCGGAAATAAGCTTCTACCGCTTCCGCCTTCTCGTTCGGTGTCTCACTCTCCGCCGTGATGTCAGCGGCTAAATCTCGTACACGCTCTGGCAACGATTCCGGTAGCTGTAAATAGACCTGTTGCTCTTCTTCCGTGAGCGATGTGATCTCTTCATTTAATGCCAGTTGTTCTTCAGAGAAAGCCGGGACACTATAACGAAGTTGGATTGTCCGCGGAGTCGATTGTTCCTCATTTTCAAATACAATCTTTCCGGACGGTTGCGTCGTAATCGTCTCGTTCGGGAAAGCCCGTTCGATATCACCGACTCGAAATTCGGTACCAGACTCTGTTTCGATAGCTTGCGGATATTCTCCACCATAAGGAACAAACGGTTGTCGGCGCTCAAAACGTAACAATGCCTGTTCCGGTGTCGTATCCACTTCCGAGTCCACTAACTGACCACGATTGTAGTTAGAGTCCAGGACTGGTGATTCGACCCAACCTTTCCCCGTATAAATCGCCTTGGATTCGATACGCCAATAGCGTGCCGGCACGCCGCGAGCGATGAAGACGATGCCGTCATCCTGTTCGAACGGACCACCTAGCGATTCGTCGTTCACTCCATACCCAACTCGACCCGGGCCACTCCCATCACCTTCCGTCGTCGCATTCCGAAAACTCGTAGTGATACGGTCAGACCAATCGCCTTCAAGCGTGGGTGAAGCACTTGCGAGAGCCACGACGACACTGAGGAGTAGTCCGATACTGACGAATCGGACGAGCGATTGACTCGGTCGTTTTGCCAAATCGGTGACAAATAGTAAGAGGAGCGATGTGACGATGGCATACAGGATATTGCCTTCCCCGTCATACAACGTCCACGTATCAAAGTAGGCCATGATGCCGAGAGTCGACACAATCATCCCAAGAGCAAAACTATAACTTGGATACGTTCGTCCGACGAGCACAGCAAACAGTAAGCCGATCAGCGCCATGGCAGAGAAGAAAATCGCTTCATTCGGCAGTTCACCGCTCATGACACCCATCAAATCTTCCATCCATAGACCAAACCAGTCCAAAATACTGCCGTGATAGGCATACAAGACGATGAGGAAATTAAGAAGCGAGATCCCAAGAAAAGCTGCCCAAGGCAGAATACTGGCAAACATCGGCACGATGAGCAGGAAGTAAAACGGCCACGTCACATCGAACGTCGTACTTCCAACAATCGGCTCAATCCAGAACGACAACAAATAGGCGGCAAGCGCCGTATAGACGATTCGGGTTACCCATGTCTTCATACCGTCACCTCATTAACTGCGGTGTAGAGATGATAGCTCCCCTGTGTCTCATGCATCAACTCTCGAATGGACGTCGTTTCAAAAGGACTGATCAAAATCAAATCTCCAGTTTGTTGAGGCAGTTTCTGCTTCACTCGTTCGACGAGACGCCCCTCAGCTTCTGGCGTTGCGGTCAACAAGTAATGACCGACTTCTGCACTCTGGTCAGGAAGATGGAACAGTCGCACCTGTTCTTCAATGACGTAGAGCTCAAACGGCAGATTTTTTCGTTCTAACTGACGAATCGCTCCAACAAGTAAGGATAGGGAACGTTCAAATGCCTCTTCATACCCGGCAGAGACGGCTGGTACGAACACGAGTGAAAGCTTCTTCTCTTGTTCCTGGTCAAACGTCTTGGTCATCAAGTTCCCTCGGCGTGCGGATGCCTTCCAATCAATCCGTCCGATTCGGTCTCCTGCCGCATACTCCCGCACCCCGCTGGTCGTATTGGCCACTTCGGTATATGTCCGCATTTGACGATATTGCTCCCCACGACCCCCGACATGTTCGTCTCGAGGTAAATCAAACGGCAATTCAGCGGGTGACACCTCGACGACCGTCTCGAGTCGTAACGTCCGCTTCCGGTCGAACAGACCAAATACGTCACGTACATGTAGAACGGTGCGGTCAAAGACATGAATCCCACGCTTGATCGCCTCGACCTCATAATGCACGACTTCTGCTTGTCGGAAAAAACGGTCTACAGGCACGACAATCGTCTTGTCTTCATCCGTCAAACGTTGTGGCAATCGCTCCTCTAACGTGACCATCCCAATCAAGAAAGGGTACTTCCGTTCAATTCGTAACTCGACGTCCATTGTTTGTCCAGAAACAAGTCGCTTCGTTGTCACACGGCGCACCACATTTGCCGCCGTGACCGGATAAGTCATAAAGAGTGTCCAGTAGACGGTCAACACAGCGAACGACCACCATAAGGTCGAAGCGACGATACTGCCTTCGATGCGGGCAAATGCATACAATCCGAATGCCGCCGCCCATACAACGAACAGCTTCATCCAGTTTTTCATACTTCATTGACCTCACGATCCATCGGGACGGGCAACGTATCCAGCCAATCTTGAATCAGCTGATTCGGTGATTTTCCTTTATACCGTGCTTCTGCTGTCAAGAGGACACGATGTCCGAGCACACTCGTCGCCATCGCCTTCACGTCATCCGGCAAGACGAAATCGCGATTATGGATATACGCCCACGACTGTGCCGCTTTCATCAACGCCAGTGTGGCTCGCGGACTTCCTCCTAAATACGTATGCGAATCTTTTCGAGACTCATGCACCAATCGCACAATGTACTGTTTGACCGCACTCGACACATGCACGTCTCTCACTTCACGTTGCATGAGTTCGACTTCTTGCTTCGTAATCACGCTCTGAAGCGCCTCGAGCGGCTCTTCTTTTTCAAACCGCGACAATAATGCAATCTCTTCATTGAATGTCGGATAGCCCATCTCGATTTTAAGTAAGAAGCGATCCAACTGTGCTTCCGGCAATGGATACGTCCCTTCATGCTCAATCGGGTTTTGTGTCGCCATGACGAAGAAAGGTGAGGGTAACACTTTCAATTCCCCGTCCACTGTTACACTTCTCTCAGCCATCGCCTCAAGAAGAGCTGATTGCGTTTTCGGTGAGGTCCGGTTAATTTCATCCGCTAAAATGATGTTACCCATGAGCGGACCTGGTCGATATTCAAATTCCCTCGTTTTTTGGTTGTACATCGAAATCCCGGTCAAGTCGGACGGTAGCATGTCGGGTGTGAATTGGATGCGCTTAAAATCTAAGTCAATCGCTCGGCTGAACGTACGGACGAGCATTGTCTTTCCGACTCCTGGTACGTCTTCAAGCAGCACATGCCCACCTGCTAGCAAGGCAGTGAGACTTTTTGCGATGACTTCTTCTTTTCCGACAATCACGGTTTCAATAGCAGTAATAATCGATTGGACAGTTGGACGGTACATGACGGACTCCCCTTTTTCTCTGATCTAGGATGACTGAAAGTTAGAATGTTCTGACTTTATTGTGACACAAGCGAGTGTCGGAAAGAAAGAAATACCGCACCCAAATGCGCTTCCTATTTCTTTACCCAAAAAACGTGTCCGTTCTTTAGAAAAAACGGGCACGTTTATCGATTACTCTGGACGCTTCACGTCAAATAGTTCCCCAAGGGTCGCATAACTATTGCCGGCCATCCGACTGACAGGCGCAAGCCGTTTAGCATCGATGCGTCCTTGAGTATATAACTCTCGGTCAATATGGAAACGGACAATTCGCGCAATCAATAAATCGGCAGTCGTTTTTCCGTCATGTTCGATCGGCAAGTGATGATGAAGCACACATTCAAAACGGATTTTCGCTTCTTTGACCCCTGGCGTCGAAATCACATCACTCGGTTGAAGCGTAAAGTCTGTACGAGACAGCTCACTCTCATCTGCCGCAAGGTTGGCGGCCGTCTCATTCACGTTGATGACGTTCGTTTCATCTACGACATGAATCACTAGTTCATTCGTACGGAGTGCGTTACGCGCCGTGTCTTTCATCACGCCATCTTTTCGTTGAACTGAGACGGAGACGAGCGGAGGGTTGGATGCGACTACATTAAAATAGCTAAACGGGGCGGCGTTAATCACGTCCCCATTTTGTGTTGTGACAAACGCAATCGGTCTTGGCACAATGCTGCCAATCAAAAACTTATATGTGTCTCGTTCAGTCAAGGCAGACGGTTCAATAGATAACATAGACTTACACTCCTCGTTGTTTTATCTTAATATCAAGGTAATCACTTCATTAAATAATGTCAACGCAAAGCAGGTTGACACGTGTACATTTCATGTATTTTGGGTAAATCGCATTATGTGGATGTGATTTTCAGCATTTTTTATAAGCAAATTGCTTCATTTTCCTTTCCCGGTCTCATAAAATTCAGGGCAAGGAAAAGATGACCTCTCGTTTTTTATGTTCAAGGAAGGAAGTAGAACGAATGATCAGCAAGTGGATTGAACAATTGAACAGTCGTCAAATACTCAGTATTTTATATAGTGTCTGTGGATTCAGTCTGGTTTTAACCTTGATTGGAGCCTGGTTCGTGCGTGATGGGAATGTCTCTACTCTCGAACTCACTGCTCTCCGATGGATTTGGATGATTGGGCTCGTCATGTTCATCAGTGCCATCTTATTAATCGGACGCCCGCTCATCAAACGGATGGCCGACCAGAACAGCAGACTGAAAGCGAAGAAAGAAAAGCTCGAAAACGTATTAAATGAATCGAAATTAAATGAAATTAATCTTCAATATCGTAACGAGTTGATTGAAGTATTGGCCTCGAAAGAATCCTTATTTGATTACTCTTCTGTTATTGAAAAGATTGTGTTGCTTACAAAATCTGAGTTCGGCGCCCTCTTACTCACTAAAGACGGAGAAATCACGTCTGTTGTACCGAAAGAGATGACCGAAGATCAACAAGAAAGTCTAAAGAAAGATTCCCTTTTGCTTAAACGAGTCATGATTTCAAAGTTACCGGCCGCCACTTCTAAGCGGGTCGTCGATGCGTTACACACGTATCCATATTATATCTATGAGACGGTCATCCCGATTATGGACCCATCAGATAATAGTCTCATTGGATGTCTCTATTTGGCTCGTTACGATGAACAATACGATGCCAGTGAAAAATCGGAATTGAATGCGTTCGCCGGTCAACTTGCCATCTCACTTCTCCGCATGCAGCTTTATCGCCAGATGCAACAGGATCGGAAAGAGACGGCGCAACTCATCAATTCTGTACGTGAGGCCATTTTATATGTGAACTATGAAGATGACACTATCGTCGGCAATCGCGCCTTCATCCGTATGTTTGATGATTTACACTTTGACTATAAGGGATACGAAGAACTCTCTGCCATTGACATCGATATCGAACAGCTGGCGGAACGGGTCGATCAACATGAACAGTTTGTCCGATACTTCGAACGCGTCTTCACGCAAGACCCGCCGGAGGATGGGCTCACGATTTCAATCGACCAAGGCGATTGCTTCATTCAACTTTATGCCGAAAGTGTCTATCGAGACCGCAAACTCCGGGGAACGATGCTCGTCTTACGTGACGTCACGGCCGAAACGGAGATCGATCGGATGAAATCCGAACTCGTCTCGACCGTCTCACATGAATTACGGACACCATTGTCCTCGATTTACGGATTTACTGAACTGATGCTGTCACGAGATTTGAAGGAAAGTCGTCGTGAACTGTATTTGAAGACAATCCACGATGAAGCGAAACGACTCTCGTATCTCGTCAACGATTTCTTGGATCTTCAAAAAATGGAGTCTGGAAAGCAAACGTTCGAGTGGGAACCGGTCGATTTACACAAGCTCGTCACAGACAGTGTCGCGTTTTATCAGGAAACGACGGACCGGCATGAACTATTCATCGATGCCGATACCGAACAAGACTTTATTATCGATGCAGACTTAGAAGGGATGCGTCAATTACTTGGTAACTTATTAAGTAACGCCATCAAATATTCGCCAGATGGCGGGAATATCCTTGTATCGCTCGAACGCATAGACGAAGAGGTCGTGATGAAAGTGAGAGATCACGGTATGGGTATACCGAGTGCCTCGCTCCCTCACCTCTTTGGGAAATTTTACCGCGTCGATAATTCGGATCGTCGCAAAATCGGAGGTACCGGTCTCGGTCTCGCAATTTGTAAAGAAATTGCCAAAGCCCATGATGGTCAACTCCATGTCGAATCGGTATACGGGGAAGGAAGTACATTTATCTGTGAACTCCCAACCTCAAAAGAACACATCATGCAATAACACGGTCATATCGACCGTGTTATTTTTGACTCTTTTTTGCCTAATCTGGAAGGAATCCTTTTACAGAATATAGAAAGGAAAGAAGCCGATTCATTTTCGTAGATGTAGATTACCCTATCCATTTATTTTTGCACGTTTTAAGTCAAAAACAAGATATACTGAATATAAAGAGATTGCTAGGATCGGAGGACTTGCCATTGGATCATCGTGACCCACCTTTTTCAGAAATTGGAGATTTTAATCAATGGGGACGTTTCGAGATTGACGTGCCTCACATGGGGGAGCAAGCGAAGTTTCAAACTGCCGCTGCTTTGATTCGGAAGCATGTGCCATTGCGGCTTGGTGGTTTTTACATTGTTGCGAGCGAAGAGGAGATTTTGCATAGTGGCTCTCATGATGCGAATCTTCAAAAACATTTGATTCATCTATTACAGCAGGTCCTTAACGGTCATATAGAAGACGAACGCCTCGTTCAAGAACAAGTGTGGACTGTGCATTATTTTACAACGCCATAAATGACTCTGAGAATAATTTATCTCATTAAGAATGACGCTCGAAGAGAGCGTCATTCTGCTTGTGACATAATTGAAATTACTTTTTCGTAATAGTCTGTTGCTTGCTTGTATTTTCCATTCTCTCTTAGCTCTTTTGCTAGCCAAAGGGCATATTTTTTTGCATATACGTACTCATCGTGATCTTCAAAATAAGTTACGGCACTTTTTAGACTCTCCATGAGCTTTTGCGGATTCTTATCTTTAAAATGGTTCCAATAAACATTAAAGTGCTGATTAAATTCCTCAACCGCTTCGTGTTGTTTCATCAATTCGTGCCCTGTTTCTAACCAATCTAAGACACCTTGTTCATTTTCCTGTGTTGCATTTACCTCTACTAATGATAAAACGCTGAATAGCTTACTTCTGATGTCCACTTTGTATTCAAAACTCTCCATGAAGTACGTAAGTGCCTTATCTTGTTCTCCTAACAACGAATAGATCTCTCCTATATTGTTATAAAGCATCCCATAATAGTTTCTTAAATCAGTTGCATTAGCGACTTTTAAGGCTTTTTGATTATAGGAGAGCGCATCTGCGTAGCGTTTTCGTCTTTTATAAGTCAATCCAATCACCATATGACACTCTATCATTCGCTCCAAGCAAAAATTCTCTTGAAAATATTTCAATGAAGCTTGAAGATTTTCAAGAGCCTGTGTGTTGTCGGTAAAACGGAAATATAACGCACCTGTAATGTAACGAATATCTGCAGCTTCCCAATCAGGTATTCCTGAATGAGGTAATTTATTTGTTATTTCTTCAATTAATTTATATGAAAGTTCTTTTTCGTTTTCTTGAAAATATTGAAGTGCCTTCACTGTGTAATATCGAATACGATCATCAGGCGAAAGTTGGTCTTCAATCCATCCTACTTCAGTTACATACTTTGAATCACCACCTGGCATGACCCCAAAGCGGGCCAATGTAACCATAAGAGTTGTATACACCGATTTTGACTGTTTTACCGCAGGGTGATTCAAATACTTTTTAATTTCCCCTTGTTTGTCAAGGTCTTTCCGAGTAAGAATTGCTTCTTTCAAAATTTCCCTAATTTCTATGATAACTTTCTCTGATTGGTAGCTAAAATCATGATATAAAGGTACTTCAATTTCAAGCCGTTCAAAAAGAAGTTCTAGGACTTCCTCGCTAGCAGATGTTTGATTATTTTCAATTTTACTTAGGTAAGAAATGGAACATATGCCTCTTGCTAATACAGATTGTTTCATATTTTTTCGCAAGCGTTCTACTCTAATTAAATTTCCATAGTTATACTCCATTATTAGTAGTAGCCCCTTTGCCCTATTTTCGAACTTCACTTATCAATCATTAATGTGAAGTGCTTTCAGGAAATTCAGACTTTAATATTCAACTTAATCGAGATTTTCAAACAAAATTTTCCCAACTCAAACTTATCCATCATCACAATTAATCATGATAAGATTTAACTAGTCAATCAATAGTGATTTGGACTTTAGTTCTACTTTTTCAATTAAGATGAATAGTTTGTAGGAGGTGGATGGTTAGCATGGGGAAACTCAGTTTTTTACTCGCTGAAGATTATATTAAACCGAAAATCTACTTTAAGTCGAAATCTTCTAAACCGTCTGCGGTTGTAGACCATTCATATTCGAAAGATGACTTAAATCATTTCGAAGGATTAGAAAATTTGACACAATTATTATCTTCTACTAAAGGCTTTATTGTAAACGCATTTCAAATCGATTACTATCAACGTCTTCCGAAATTAATTTCAAAAACGCTAAAAGCAAATCGTTCTTTTAAAAGACTTTACATTTTAGGTCCAGAACTATCGTTGTCAATTTTGAAAAGAAGTAGCAAAACCTCTTATGAAACACAACTTCATGATTATGAGTTCATCAACGTCGAACAGGATTCAGATTTGTTATCTAAACAATGTGAAACGCTTTTGAGCGAAGGACATATTTTGTATATTCTTCCGGAAGCGTCTGTATGTTGGCGACCTAATTCATTAGAGCAACTACACAAAGTTTGCACCCCACTTTGTAGTACTTTATTAAGTCAAACTGTGAACGTTCCGATTGTAGCGACTTTAATGATAAACGATTCTGATAAAGTGACTATTTTCGAACCAAGTTTACCTGAAACCTATTCAGGAAACTTGTTCGATTCTGTTAAAGAACAGTCTGAAGATATCTATCAGCTTTTAAAATCCTCAGATCCCATGTAAATCACCTTATCGAGATTGGCATTAATTTTTTCCCATATAAATCATTATACAACGGAGGAATTAAACATGAAAAAGTTAGCTGGATTTTTCTTTATTACAACTGCAGTGCTTTTACTCGGAAGTTCATTTAAACCTTTTGCAGAAGAAAGACCACGTATTGTAAAAATCGAAGAACCGATTACTATAAATGCCGAAGAAAGACCACGCATTGTACAAATCGACGTACCAGCAACCTTTAGTAATGAAAGTATGCCTCGCATCGTTTAATCTGATTTACTCCAGACGCCTTGTGCGTCTTTTTTCATTTTAAGAAAAAAGGTAAATGAATTATATATTCCCCTCCATTTTTTCCTTTTTACTTATATAATAAACAGGGACAACCTAGATGCACTCTCATACGCCGCCCTTGTCACTAGTTTAATGAATAAAGGAGTTTGAACATTGAATGAAACAAAATCATCATGGAGTTTAAAGCTGTTACTCAGCTCTTCACTTGCAATATCCGGGGCAGCAATCGTCCCGTTCCAACTGGATTCATCTGGTATTCAATCGACTGTTGCTGAAGCCGCCTCGACCTATACCACTACCGCCAACTTAAATCTTCGCTTAAGTGCAGCCACTTGGAGCCCTGTCCTGTTGACCATTCCATCTGGCTCAAGCGTCACGTATATCAGTACATACGGTTCGTGGTACAAAGTCAGTTATGGAGGCAAAACAGGATATGTCTCTTCTCAATACGTTACGGTCTCGAACACTTCTGCTTACTATAAGACAACAGACCGATTAAATATGCGTCTTACTGCCGCTTCATGGAGTGATGTGGTCACCGTGATTCCTGCCGATGCGACCGTCAAGTATGTCAGTCGCTATGGATCATGGTACAAAGTGACGTTCAATGGAAAGACGGGCTACGTCGCTTCTGCTTATTTAACAGCTACGAGTGCTCCCGTCCCACCTTCGGACTATTATAAGACGACTGCCAATTTAAACCTGCGTCTCAGCGCCGCTTCATGGAGTTCTGTCGTCACGACGATTCCGTCGGGTGCGACGGTCAAATATGTGAGTCGCTACGGATCATGGTATAAGGTTACCTATAATGGAAAAACCGGTTACGTTTCTTCTGACTATTTAACGGCGACGACAGCTCCTGTAACCCCGTCTGCTTATTATGAAACGACCGTGAACTTGAACATGCGCCTTAGCGCGGCCTCTTGGAGCAATGTCTTAACCGTCATTCCGGCCGGGTCGGTCGTCAAGTATGTCAGTCGTTACGACTCGTGGTATAAAGTCACATACAATGGGAAAACCGGTTATGTAGCATCCGAGTACTTGAAGCCTACGACTGTCACGACACCAACCGATACAGACGGAACTGGTAAAACGGTCGTCATCGACGCAGGGCATGGCGGAAACGACCCTGGCGCTGTCTACGGATCGGTTTACGAGAAAGTAATTGCACTTGATATCGCGAAACGCCTTGCTGGTGTCTTATCGAGCACATATGACTACAACGTTAAATTGACTCGCTCAAACGATACGTACCTCTCCCTTGACCAACGTGTGTCACTCAACAAGTCTTATAAAGGGGATGTGTTCGTCAGTCTTCACGCGAACTCTTCTGCTTATAACACGGCTCATGGACATGAGGTACTCGTCCCGACGTCAGATAGCTATACGACAAACCCTTACGTTTCCGCCAGCCGTAGTCTCGGCTCAAGTATCAATAAAGAAATCGCTTCACGGATTTCCACGATTCAAAACCGTGGGGTCAAGTATCAAAATGTATACGTAGTCGGACGTAACGTTTCACCTTCTACCCTTGTCGAATACGGATTCATCAGTAATTCAAGCGACCGCTCACATTTAACGAGTACGACATATCGTCAACGAATGGCTGAAGCAACGGCATCCGGCATTCATCAATTCATGCGATCTTATTACTAAAAACAAGGAACTTAGCACTCAGCTAAGTTCCTTGTTTGATATTGACCCGCCAAATCATATGTGATGCCCCGGGACCCCAATAATGTTCGAGGATATGAGATGGCTCTCCCAATCGTTTTTGCCAATAGGCTTGGGCGCTCGGGAATCCGGCATCTAAATAAAAGACGTCTTTCCCTCGAGCCGAAATTTCACGCATCATTTCTTCTAACAAGAATTGTCCGACACCTCGCCGCTGCATACGAGGTGACACATAGACACTCCCTAACTCGATCGCACCACGCTCAATTTGTATGTTTCCTGAGATGATATCATTCGGAGGTAGTAACGCCCCTGCTCCCACAATGATTCCGTCTTCTTCCACAATGTACAGTTGAACGGTGTCATCATCGAAATGATCTTGAATCGTCGTGTTCAGACGTGCCACTTCTTCATCGAGCAAATCGGCATCTTCAAAACGCTCTCGTCGAATCAAGTCACTCAGACTCTCCATAAACAAGCGCTGCAAGGATCTCACGTCTGATTGTTCGAGTGCGCGAAAATTCAAGACGTCCACTTCCTTTTCTTTTTTGTCCTACTCTTTACCCTCACGCATCCGTTGCGTAACACTCGGGTATGAAGGAATCATTTCCTCGAGTGGCTCATAACTCAATTTACCGTACGTTTTCCAAATGACTAAAATCGCAGCGGTCCATACCGTGATCGTCAAATGAATAAACCCGATTGGGTAACCACTTTCCGCTTCGAACCCGACCATCACGAGCATGACATTAAACATCGTATGCATGAGAAAGGCCGACCATAAATTACGCGACGAACCATTGTATACCCAAGTGATGAGAATCGTATAAGCCATCACGGCTAATCCATATGCCCAAAACGATAGATTCGCCTGAACTGTTCCAACCATGAGGAGAGCGGAATATGCCATAGCGTCCAAATCACTCCGAGTGACAAGCTGGCTAGAAGCGGCTGGAGTCTTGATTGCAAGGCGTCGAGCAAATAGCCACGCCATCCATACTCTTCCTGCACCGCCCCACCAAGAAATAGCATATAGAGAAAGTATGGGACGATCCACCACGGTTCGCGAACGAGTAAGGCATCGCTTCGATCCGTCCACCAATACGCCACGAGAAATAAGAACGGCACCAACAAAAGGGGAATCACATACGTCTTCCAACTCATCTGGAACTGAACGCTTTTCCGAAAAAGATGTGTCACCCCTTCCCCACCGCGAAGTCGATACATCGTGACGAACCCTGCAATGCTGGGTCCAAACGCTCCCGAAATAACGATTGCCATAATCGGTAAATCGGTCCACCAGTACAAACTTCCCCATAAAAGCCATGAGTAGCCGAATGAGACCAATAAGAACAAGTGAATGTATTTATTTTTATACATAGTCAGCACCCCTTCAGCAATGTAGTACCCCTTATTTGATTGGAAGAATAGCATTTGAATCTTTTTATATGTAATTTTAATTGTTCCGCATATAATGAAGTGATGAATAGATTAAATAACCCTATGAGGTATCGACACTATGGAACAGATTAGCACGCACACAACGAGTCATAATGGATTTTTGATGATGCTCGCTTTCCTCATTGCTAGCGTTTCAGCCTTGATGGCACTCGAATTAGCGAAGCGGGTCACAGGAGGTGTGACAACGTCTCATCGTACTTGGATTTTATTTGGTGGTACCACCCTAGGTCTCGGCATCTGGTCCATGCATTTTGTGGCCATGCTCGGTCATGCTTCTTTACACGAAAGCACGTACTCCATCTGGCTCATTATCGGATCGATGATTCCGGCGATTGCCGGGTGCATCCTGTCGTTCGGTTTGATTTCCCGAAAGACGACATGGATGACCTTACTGCAATCTTCCGGTTTGATGGGATTCGGAATTGTCAGCATGCATTATATCGGGATGACCGCTATACAAAGTGTTCAATTAGACTTTGATCCCTTATGGGTATTGATTTCGATTGGTATCGCTTGGGGCGCTTCCGTTCTCGCCTTATGGGTAGGTTTCTTTTCATCCTACTCTATGCAGCATTCCGCTTTTTCCGTGAAACTGATGTTCTCCCTTCTGATGGGGACAGCTATTTTCAGTATGCACCTTGCTGGAATGCGGGCAACGACCATTATCCCCGATGCTTCACCCGTCAGGCAGGTTCCGATTGATCCGACCCTACTCGCATGGTTAGTCACAAGCATCGTATTTCTCTTATTCGGGATGTACTTTATTGCGTATACGTTAGAACGACAAATCCAAAAACGTGACCTCTTCCAAACGACGATTTTAGAATCGACAACGGATGCCGTAGTGACGACGACAAGCGATGGTGAAATCCAATATCAAAATCAGGCGTTCGCTCACTTATTCGAGGGGCATGTAACAGAACCTTTTTTTCAGGATTATCATCCTTTGCTGTCGGCTCAACAGCCGTTCTATCAGCCGGTACAAATTGACACGAATCATCGTACGTTAGAAGTGACGTCTTACCCACTTCAATATGGTTCGAACAATCAAGTACTCTGGTTTATCCGAGATGTGACCGAAGCAGTCGCCTCTCAGCGTCTGATTGAACATATGGCTTTTCACGATGCATTGACGGATTTACCAAATCGGCATAAATTGGATGCCCTCTTGAAGGAATGTATCTCACAAGAACGTTCGGTCGCCTGTTTATATATCGACGTAAATCGCTGGCGTTTCCTAAGTGACATTCTCGGGCATCACGGAGCAGATGAGTTGATCATTCAAGTCGCTGACCGCCTCAAACATACGATTCACCCAGACGATGTGTTGACACGAATCGGACCATCCGAGTTTGTCATCTTACTATTTGCGCAACGAAGTTCGCTCGCTCATCAAAAGGCTGAAAAATGTATTAAGGCGCTTTCATCCAGCTTCGACGTGGATGGCACGACTCTTGAATTGACGATGAGTGCGGGAATCAGTCATTTCCCTAAGGATAGTGCTTCTTCCGAAGAACTTATTCAATTTTCTCGTCTTGCCGCTGATGAATCCAGACAGGATGGAGAGAATAATATCAAATTATTCGAAGAATCATCACGACCTCAACTCTTGCGCAATATCGAGATAGAAAAAGCACTCGTCACCGCACTAAGTAAAAACGAACTGACACTTGTCTATCAACCGAAAATCGATTTGAAGCGGAATCGATTAGAAGGCGTGGAAGCGTTACTTCGCTGGCAACATCCACAAATCGGAAAGGTTGCGCCATCTGACTTCATCCCGATTGCAGAAAACACGGGGTTAATTCATTCGATTGGTCATTGGGTCATTCGGGAAGGCTGTCGCACTTGGGTACGTTGGCAACGGACTGGGATACGTCCCTTTACATTATCCCTTAACGTCTCCCCCCTCCAATTTGCGCGCGAAGACTTTGTTGATACGCTACAATCCATTCTTTTGGAGACGGGGATGGACCCGATGTATCTCGAATTGGAAGTGACCGAGTCCTCGATGCTTTCATATGAGGCCTCGACTCGTGAAAAACTGACGCAGTTGCATCAGCTCGGGATCCTCATTTCTCTCGATGATTTTGGGACCGGCTATTCTTCTTTCAGCCAACTTCGGGAACTTCCTGTGCAAGTGCTGAAAATCGATCGGTCGTTTATCGAGAACCTGTTCACCGACCGCAATCAAGAGGCCATCGTCCGCTCGATGATTCAACTCGGTCACAACCTGGGCATGAAAGTTCTCATGGAGGGCGTGGAAACATCCGCTCAACTCGAATGGTTACTCAAGGAATCATGTGACTACGTACAAGGCTACTACTTCAGTCTTCCATTGTCTGAGACAGACGTTCCGTTTCATATAAAAGAGACGACCACCTATCTCGAGTTCGGAAAACACTAAAAATCGCTCCTGTCAAATAGACAGGAGCGATTTTTAGTTACGACACGCGTTCTTTTTCTTCTTCCCGAATCAAATGATATTGATCGAGAATCAACTGAGTCAACGTGTCCCCCTCATGAAGATGAAGGTATTTTTCAATCGTTGACGAGATGCCGTGTTCTTCGATCGACAAGTTCAGCTCCGACGATTCCGAGTCCTCCGGGTTGTAATAATGAAGGGCTGCTGCAATCCCGTAAGCAAGTTCGTTTGGCTCGATGCCGTTATCCATCAATTCACGTGCCGGTTTGACAAGACGGTCGCTCGGTCCAAGTTTACGAATCGGCGAACGCGCCACGCGCGACACTTCATCCTTCAGTTTCGGGTTTTCAAAGCGCTTGATAATTTTTTGAATGTATTGGCTATGCTCTTTCGCCTCGAATCCGTATTTCTCAAGCAATAACCAACCTGTCTCATACAATGCGCCTTGAACGACTTGACGCACGCGACGATCCTTCAGCGCCTCGTCAATCGTCGCCTTACCGAACAACGAGCCGATATAAGAGGCGATGGCATGTCCCGTATTGACCGTGAATAATTTCCGTTCGATATACGGTCCGATTTCCTCGACCCACGTCACGCCTTGAATCGGTGGTTGTTCGTTGAGCCCTTGTGTCTCGATGACCCATTCATGGAAAGTTTCGACTTCCACGTAAAGTGGATCCTCATGTTGTTGTAGCGGGACGATGCGGTCGACAGCCGCGTTCGGGAAGAAAACATTCGCCTCCCCGACACCACCACACGCCTCTACTTCTTGACGAAGGATCGCACTCCCACCAATCATGTTCTCACATGCGATGACATAGACCGGGGCATCTTCGACTTCACGAGCACGAAGTCCTTCGCTGATCAACGGTGCTACTTTTGAGAGAAGTGACGGTCCGACAGCCGTCGTCACGAGATCTGCTTCTGCAATCAATTCCACGACACGAGCCGGTTCTTTTAAACTGTTGACACCGCGAACACGGTCGACAATGATACGATCGACGCCGTCTTCTGCGAATCCGACCTCATAATGACGTTTTGCCTCGAGCGCTTCGATGACCGTGTCATTGATGTCGACAAACGTCACCTCGTAACCGCTTTGATTGAGCAATAATCCGATAAATCCTCGTCCAATGTTCCCTGCACCAAAATGAACAGCTTTCATTTACGCCACCTCTTCCATAAAGAGCGCCAAGATTTCTTCTTTCGTTTTCGCCTGAACAAGACGCTCCACATTGCTTTCGTCCGAGCAGAGAATCGCGATTTGCGAAAGGAGCTCTAAATGTTCATCATTCACGCCTGCAATTCCGATGACGAGTTTGGCCGTTTGACCTCCGAAGTCGACACCGTCTGGTACTTGCAAGAACGAGATCCCCGTCTTCTGAACCGCTGATTTCGCTGCTTCTGTACCGTGTGGAATGGCGACGTGGTTTCCGATATAGACGTTGGCGATCGCTTGACGTTCATGCATCGCTTCTACATACTCCGGCGTCACACAGCCGGCGTCTTGTAGGACGGCTCCGGCTGCTGTGATCGCTTCCTCTGTCGTTGCGAATGTTTGGTTAAGTCGAATCATCTCTGTTTGAATGAATGGCATTTTGATTTCCTCCTAATGGCTAAACCGTATCTCTATCTGTTCTGAGTTCAAGAAATTTTGCTGCGTTCCGCTTTAATTTCTTCTACCAATTGGTCGTAGTAATCGGCGTTCAAGAAGTTCGTGACCGAACGATGAATCGCATTCGGTGCTTGCGCTTCCGCACGCTCCGTCAAATCTTCGTGTGTGATGACGAACTGGGCATCTTTCGGCAAGTTGCTGATGGACGTGTTCGTCACTTTGATTGGCAAGTTCGCTTTGTTGACCTTGTTCCGGAGAACCGATGCTCCCATGGCACTCGATCCCATTCCAGCGTCACAAGCGAAGATGATATGGTCGACTTTATCAAGACGATCTGTCACGAGAGCCGATGCGTAAGACTGTTTGCCTTTCATCGCACTCACGTTTTGTGTCGCTTCTTCGAGTGATACTTCCTCTGCTGCGCTCGATTTCAAGATGACACTCGCCACAGCGAACGTGACCGCTGCTGACAAGAGAATCCCTGCCACGAGTCCAAGATATGAACCGCGTGATGCCATCGCAAGAATGGCAAAGATACTACCTGGTGAAGCAGGTGCGACGAGACCGACATCAAAGAGTACGAACGTGAAGATCCCTGTTGCGCCCCCTGCGATCATCGCAAGGATCAAGACCGGCTTCATCAATACGTATGGGAAGTAAATCTCGTGAATCCCACCAAGGAAGTGAATGATAGCTGCACCCGGTGCCGTACGTTTCGCTGCACCTTTGGCGAAGAACATGTATGCGAGAAGTAATCCAAGACCTGGTCCTGGGTTTGCTTCAAGTAAGAAGAGAACTGATTTTCCAGCGTCTGCGACTTGATCGACACCAAGCGGACTCAAGATCCCGTGGTTGATGGCGTTGTTCAAGAAGAGAACTTTTGCTGGTTCGATGAACAGACTCGCAATCGGAAGCAATTTCGCGCCGACGATCCAGTCAACACCTGCCGCCATGACTTTATCGAGGGCACTCATGATCGGACCGAAGATTTCAAATCCTCCAAGCATGAGAAGACCACCGATGATTCCAACTGAGAAGTTGTTGACGAGCATTTCAAATCCTGCTTTAACTTTGCCTTCAAGGGCACGGTCGACTTGGCGGATGACATAACCACCGAGTGGACCCATGATCATCGCACCGAGGAACATCGGAATGTCGGTACCGACGATGACCCCCATCGTGGCGAGTGCCCCGACGACACCGCCTCGTACGTCATGAAGTAATTTACCACCAGTGAAACCGATGAGTAATGGTAAGAGATACGTGATGGTTGGACCAACGAGTTCTGCTAATTTTTCGTTTGGCCACCATCCTGTTGGAATGAAGAGTGCTGTGATAATCCCCCAGGCAATGAAGGCGCCGATGTTCGGCATGACCATCCCACTGAGGAAACTACCGAACCGTTGTACTTTGACTCGGACCCCGCCCGAGCTTGCTTGCGTATTCGCCATGTATAAAACCTCCAGTCGTTTAAATGTGAAAGGTTGAATGTGTAGTGTAGCTAACCGGTTTGTGCTCTACACCTGTATTGTATGCCTGGAGTAAGCGCTTACTCAATTCAATCCAGTTCACACTTTGGCAACATTTTGTGCCAAACAAAAAAATGACCATGGTTCGGTCATTTTTCGTACAATGTTTCATGAATCATTTTCTTCATGCATTCGTGCAGGAGTAAACGAAGATCTTCTTTCGTTCCCGTGCTATAAAGACGCATATGCTCCTCACTCTCAATGAGCGACCCGCTGATCGCACTTAGGAACTGAAGCTCGACGTCACGTGCTTCTTCCGGTGCAAGCAAGACAAGGAGACGTGTCACGGGTTCGGTCGACTGATCCATCATGAGGAGTGGGATCGATGTCGTTAAATCAAACGCAAACACACTCGCCTTCTCAATCGAGGCATGTCGTCCGTGGAATAACGCCAGTTTCGTACCCGGCACACCAAGGCCCGCGACCTCGTGACGACGAAGCAGTTGGGCAGAGAGCTGAATCCCGCTTTGTACGAGGTCACGTTCTTCTAAATGTGTACCGATATCAAGCAAGATATCTTCTAAACGGTCCGTATTATTGAGCGTGACCAAATCGAACTGGTCATCCATCCGCTCGAACGTCTCGACCAATTCCCCGAGTTCTGCGAAATCAAGCATCGTTGACCGCGGCTTCGTTGCGAGTGTCTGAAAGGATTGCGGTAATGACAGTAAGAGATGGCGGACGCGTTGCACTTCTTCACTCGTCAAAAGCGGGTTGACGATTAACGTTGGTACCGATAGCGGTGGTAACGGTACCGTCGACAAGATGACATCATATTCTTCCAATCGGTGCTGTTCGAGTCCGAAAAGTGATGAGTTGACGACGTCTTGCATCTCTGGGAACTCTTGGCGTACCCGATTGACGAGCATCTTCGACGAACCGAGTCCGGCCGAACAGATGACGAGCGCCCGATATTCGCGGCGGCGCACCGGTTTGACGAGTGCTGCCGCAAAGTGCATCGCCCAAAAAACCGTTTCTTCTTCGGAGAACGTATTCGTCCCAAAGACGATGTCGGCGGCCTGTTGAATCGCCGAACGAAGTCCCGGATAGTCGCGGTCGATGTGGGGCTTGACCGTACTCGTCTCTGGTAGCGCCTGCGTATTCATACTCGAGAGGATGTGAGCAAGCAGTCCTCGTTCGAGAGCCGCGTCATCCGTAAAGGTGAACCCGTAGATGAGCGAGACGTGATGAATCAGTTTATGCACCCGAATCTGCATGATCCAGCGTTCTTCCTCGTCTTCTTTCATTTGATCTTTAATTGAGCGCAGACGATTCGCCTCTTCCGCGAACCAGACGCGTTCCGCCATCGAGTAAGTGATACCGAGAGCCGCTTCCATATCGGTGGCGACTTTCAGATAGTCCTCGGACCGTCCTTTCGTATACATCTCTAAAAAGAATCCAGACGCTAACCGCTCTTGTTGCACGCCGTAAGCGAACGTGACTCGCATGATGGTGCGGTCGTCCATCCGCTCAAACGAACGGGATTTCAAATAATCATAACCGTCTCGAAGACCTTCAAGCATCTCCTCGCATGGTACCGTCTTCAAAAAAGCAGGAATGTAGTCGTCTTCTCCACGGACGAAGCGATAAAATGCGAGCGTGTCCCAGTGGGCAAGCAGAGCGTTGATGAGTAGCTTACGCTTCTCGGACTCATAACCGAGCACTCTAGCCCCAACACCTTTTTTCCGTTCAACTTCTAAATGATACTCTTCGAACCATCTGTCCAATTTCTCTAAGTCTTGCGTCAACGTGCTCGGCGAAACGTGCATCTGTTTAGCGACCGCCTGCAATTTGAGTGTATCGTTCTCAAACAAGAGACGCCACGCCAGTTCAAATAAGCGGTCCTCGCTCGTGGGGATCGCTTCTGCAGATAAGATGAGATCTTCTCGTAACTGTTGTTTCGCAGCTGGTTTGCCAACCAGGCTCAGTCCATGACCGCGTTGCCAAGCGAGTTCAAGTTCGAACTCTTTTAAGATGCCTTCAAGTAATTGTCGTTCTCGTTGAATCGTGCGCTCAGACAAATTCACCGCCTGCGCGATTTCGGCGAGCGGTGTCGATGTCTCAGTTGCCAATAAGTGTAGTAAAATCGACCGCTCTCGCGCGGTCCACTCATGTCTCATGCTCATCCATCCATTCTTCGACAAGTAGTCGGTATTCCTCGAGCGACAGGAGTTGTCGGACTGACCGGACACGTGCGGTTGGATGGGTGACCGGGGTCGCCCCTTCCTGATAGAGAATCAAATCCACCTCATTCGGGATGTTTTGAATCGTTCCGTGCGTGATCGTACAAGACAAGCGCCCCTCGCTTGCCTGCGCGAATAACTTCGCCGCCATCGCACTTGTCACAAACCCGCTATGGCAAGCAATGTATACGTTCATGTCAGCCCTTCTTTCGTCGCTTATCTTTATCTAATCATAAGTTGGAACCGCTTACTTCTCCTACTATTTTGCTTGTTGGCAAAGATATCGGCAAGGAGTAAAAAGGTTATGTCTACGTCACTAGACTCACTCCTTAATAAGGAGCTAAAGTCTTCATGAAAGTATTCATCTACGGTTTAATCGACAGTTCATTAAAGATATACTTTTAGATTAAAATATCTATTCTTGTAATGAATTGTATTATAATTTATTACATCTTGTATTTACAGAGAGGAATGGACAGAATTGCCTAACTTTAATTGGGAGCATTTAAACCACTTACAGCTCGGAAGATATGCAGAGTACTATGCAAAAATGGAATTCGCGTCCTACGGATGTGACGTCTATACATCAGAAGTAGATGATCACGGAGTCGATTTTGTCATCAAAGATTCCAATAACCGCTTTTGTGAGATTCAAGTAAAAGCAATTCGTAATTCAGGATATGTTTTTATGCAAAAAAGTAAATTCGACCTTACGACTCCAAACCTTTATTTGACACTTCTTTTATTCACCCAAGACGCACACCCTGAACTTTATCTAATCCCTAACGTCGCTTGGTTAGCCCCAAATGAATTATTCGTTGATCGAGATTACGATAAACCCGGACAAAAGAGTAAACCTGAGTACGGATTAAACATTTCAAGAAAGAACAAATCCTTACTTGAACACTATCGATTCGATACAATGATTCAATCATTTATTCTAAGGCAATCCGAAGGAACTAATTAAAAACTGCACTTTGTATGTTGAAAGTATCCAACAAACAAAGTGCAGTTTTTATTAACTCAGCCTCTTCATTATTTATTCCACTGTCACCGATTTCGCCAAGTTACGTGGCTTGTCGACGTCACAGCCACGGGCGAGCGCCGCATAATATGCCATCAACTGAACCGGTAAGACGTTGATGAGCGGTGCCATGAGTGGCTCGACGTGCGGCAAGATGAAGTCATCATTCTCATGTTCCACGCCTTGCATCGAAATGATACAGGCGTTCGCGCCACGGGCGACGACTTCTTTGACGTTCCCACGAATATTCAAGTTCGTCTTCGGTTGTGAGATGAGCGCGATGACCGGTGTCCCGTCTTCGATCAAGGCGATCGACCCGTGCTTCAGTTCCCCACCTGGGTACCCTTCCGCTTGGATATACGAAATCTCTTTTACTTTGAGCGCTCCTTCGAGACAGACAGAAGCGTCAAGCCCACGACCGATGAAGAACGTGTTCGGTGTCGTTTTCAAATAACGTTCCGCAAGGTCTTCGAACAACTCTTTTTGC
Source organism: Exiguobacterium sp. SRB7LM (assembly GCF_015712685.1). GTDB lineage: Bacteria > Bacillota > Bacilli > Exiguobacteriales > Exiguobacteriaceae > Exiguobacterium > Exiguobacterium profundum. The sequence continues at coordinate 2,220,641 of NZ_VWVR01000006.1, forward strand.
GCCATGATCGAGTCCATGATGGTCGCAACTCGGGCAAGCTCCGGCATGAGATCAAACGGCAATTCTTTCCCTGTCGCACGAGCGATGTCATACGCGAGAATCGCGAGGACGGCGATTTGCGCCGTGTACGCTTTCGTCGAGGCGACCGCAATCTCTGGTCCTGCGTGGAGGAGCATCGTCTCGTTCGCTTCGCGTGAGAGCGTCGATCCCGGTACATTCGTCATGGTGAGCGCTTTGTATCCGCGTTTCTTCACTTCGACGAGGACGGCACGGCTGTCCGCCGTCTCACCGGATTGTGATAAGAAGACGAACAACGGACGTTCACTTAAGAGCGGCATATTGTAGCCGAATTCAGAAGAAACGTGCACTTCTGTCGGAATGCCGGCGATGCGTTCTAAAATGTCTTTTCCGACGAGTCCGGCGTTATAGCTCGTCCCACATGCGACGATATAGACGCGGTCCGCTTCCGAGACGAGTTCACGCACGCCTTCCGTGAGCTCGATCTCGCCGTTCTCGTTCTGGTAGTGCTGGATGATGTTGCGGATGACGGCCGGCTGCTCGTCCATCTCTTTCAACATGTAGTGTGCGTACGTGCCCTTCTCGATGTCTGACGCATCGATCTCGGCCGTGTATGGCGCGCGTTCGAGCACATCACCGTCGAGCGTCTTAATCGTCGCCGCCTCACGTGTGAGGATGACGATCTCGCCATCGTGGAGCTCGAGGTACTGGTCTGTCACCTGGAGCATCGCCATCGCGTCTGATGCGACGACGTTGAACGTGCCGTCACCAAGTCCGACGAGGAGCGGTGACTTGTTCTTCCCGATATAGAGGCGCTCTTTGTCCTCTGAGTCGATCATTGCGATCGCATACGAACCGTGGAGGTCCGAAAGCGTCTTGCGGAACGCCGCCTCGACGTCGCCGAGCTCGACGAAGTGCTTCTCCATGAGCTGGACGATGACTTCCGTGTCCGTCTCTGAAAGGAACGGAACGTCGAGCGTCTTCTTGATGAGCTCGTCGTTCTCGATTACGCCGTTATGCACGAGCGTGAAGCGTCCTGTCGTGCTTTGGTGCGGGTGGGCGTTCGGTACGCTCGGTACCCCGTGTGTTGCCCAACGTGTGTGGCCGATTCCAATCGTGCCGTCTACTTCTGCTGGGATGATTTCGCGTAGCGCAGCAATGCGACCGACTTCTTTGTGAACGTTGACATTCTCATGCATCAACGCAAGACCTGCCGAGTCATAACCACGGTACTCGAGTTTTTCAAGACCTTTGAGAAGGACTTCCTTCGCTCCGGTATTCCCAATCATTCCTACAATTCCACACATAAACAAATCTCCTCTATTCTTCGATTTCTCGAAAAAGGAAACGGGCTTTTTCTAAGAGCTGTCAGTACACGCTTCTTTGTCCGTCCGGTCGCCCGGGCGTTTTAAAAGCATGTTTGTCGTCGTGACAGGCGACGAGGAGGCATCCGCCGAAATCTCGATAACCTCCAACCTCGTCAACTCCGCAGAGTTCTGGCGCTTGTTCGTACTCTTGTGTCCTTCCGTTTCCAAGGTCACGCTCTTAATAGTACAAATCACACCCCCATTCGTCAAGAAAATCCGCTGTTTTCTCGATGACAAAACGGAAACAAAAAGGGAATCCGATGTGGATTCCCTTGTGTTATTCCCGGTTTTGAAAATTTTATCCGTCTACACCGTAATCTTCGCGTACGACTTGTGCGATTTTTTCAACGTAACGGTCACACTCTTCCGCTGTCGGGGCTTCAGCCATGACACGAACAAGTGGTTCTGTACCTGATGCACGGACGAGGATTCGACCGTTTCCGGCCATTTCCGCTTCCGCTTCTTGAATCGTTGCCAAGACACGCTCTCCGTTCATCGCATCGTTTTTATTCGTCACACGAATGTTCACGAGCTTTTGCGGATAAACTGGCATCTCTGCCGCTAATTCAGACAGTTTACGCCCTGTCGATTTCACGATTTCTGCCAATTGCACACCAGATAACATACCGTCACCCGTTGTCGAGTGATCGAGGAAAATCAAATGACCTGATTGTTCGCCACCGAGTGTATATTGATGTTTTTTCATTTCTTCAACGACATAGCGGTCACCCACTGCTGTTTGAAGCGCCGTCATGCCCGCTTCTTCAACGGCTTTATGGAAACCAAGGTTACTCATGACCGTCGCGACAATCGTGTTGTCTTTGAGACGCCCTTTTTCACTCAAGTATTTCCCGCAAATATACATGATCTTGTCTCCGTCGACGATTTCACCGTTCTCGTCAATCGCAATCAAACGGTCTCCATCCCCATCAAAGGCAAGGCCCATGTCCGCTCCTTTTTCACGGACGAATTCAGCCAAATGCTCAGGGTGTGTCGACCCGACACCTTCATTGATATTTAAACCGTTTGGCGAGTTTCCGATCGTCGACACGTTTGCTTCTAAGTCTGCAAACAGTCGAGCCGCAAGGCCACTCGTCGCTCCATGTGCACAGTCGAGTGCGATGTGAAGACCATCAAAATCTTCTTCTACCGTTTGTTTCAACATTTGAAGATACTTTTGCGCGCCTTCGTAGTAATCCGATACGAAACCGAGATCTTTACCTGTCGGACGCGGGAGCGTATCTTCTGCAGCATCTAAGATGTCTTCAATTTCTTGCTCGGTCGCATCGTCTAATTTGAAACCATCGCTACCGAAGAATTTGATTCCGTTATCCGCCACAGGGTTATGCGATGCTGAAATCATGACACCTGCCGTCGCGTCGAGCGATTTCGTCAAGTAAGCGACTCCAGGTGTTGAAATGACACCGAGACGCATCACTTCTGCACCGATTGAGAGAAGACCCGCAATCAATGCACCTTCAAGCATATGTCCCGAAATCCGTGTGTCACGACCGATCAACACTTTCGGCTGCTCGCCTTCTGGCAAATGTTTCGACAACACGTAGCCACCCGCACGACCTAAACGATATGCTAATTCCGCAGTTAACTCAGAGTTGGCAACACCGCGAACTCCATCTGTTCCAAAATATTTACCCATAAGATTAAATCCTCACTTTTGTATGATTGAACATCTTTATTGAATGGAAGATGTTTCTGTTTCTTCATCGACACTCGTCAATTGAACATCGATTGTCTTTGGCGAGATCACGGTCACGCCTTTTGGTACTTCATAATCTGCATCGACCGCATGTGTTCCGCTCGGCAATCCGGTAAGATCTAACGTCACGTTGACACTGTTTGATGAGATGCTTTCAAGAAGGGAACGTTTGCCCGAGAGCGTCACGCTGACCACTTCTTGCGTTTGAATCGTGTAATTCGTCCGGTCATATCCACGGACAGTGATGGGGACGGTCAACCGAATCCGCTCTGTCAATTCACCCGTGTCATCTTTCGTCTCATCATTTGGACGAACGAGCACCTGGACTTCTACTTCTTTTTTACCGAGTGAAGTCACTCCTTCCGGAAGACGAAGGGTAGCGGTCACTTTTCCCGACTTCGTTAAATCGTCAAGTTCAATCGGTTCTGTCTCCACTTGCTGGAGTTCATCTAGCACCGCTTTTGGTGCAAAGACACGGACTTCCGTCTCACCTAGCAACGTATCAACTAAGCGGAAATCGTCTGCCACCTCTCCGCTCGTGACGACCTCGATTGGAATCATCGCGCTCTCGTCATAAATCGGTACGGTGACATTGATGATATTCGGATCGACCGACACGTTCAACGGATTTCCATTCGCATCTAAAATGGTCGGTGGAATTTCTCGTGTGAACGTCTGACTTTGATTGGCAACATCCACATTCAACGTGATTTCTTTGACGTTTTGAATCCGACTCGCACCACCTGTGACTTTTACAGTCGACGGTTCGATTTCGACATCGCCCGCGACTTTTCCGTCCGGTAATTGATCTTTGTTCAACAGATTCACGGACACAGGGACTTCAATCGTTTGTTTCCGATCGATATAGATTTCGACAGTCTCTCGATCTAGTTTGACATTGACGTCTCCGCCGAATCCACGCGCTTCGACCGGGACACGATGGAATCCGGTGCCAAGATTGGTCAAATCGACGAACACTTGATAATCTTTCACCAATTTCGTCATCGTTAAACTACTAGATGGCCCTTGAAGCTCGACACCCATCTCTTCCGGAACATTATATGCGACATACTGGACCTCATCAAAAAACACTTCGACCGGCACATCGAGCGTCATGGAACTTTGTCCGACGATTGGCAATGCGCTAGATGCGTTATTCGAAGAACTGGTCTCAGCGACCATTAAGTATAAAAGGACGGCTAAAGCAAGTGCGATGAAGCGGAGAAACCACTTATGTTGTAACCACTGATCAATCACTTACTTACCCCCTCCTTTTTTGCCGAAGAACGAGAGGGTCGCCTCTTTTTCTTCGATGACGAGTTCTTGAATTAATTTATTGCGAAGCGCTTCTTCGTCTAGTTCCCGATACAAGCGGCCCGCGATTGCAAGTGAGACTGCTCCCGTTTCTTCTGAGACGGTAAGAGTGACGCTATCCGTCACTTCACTGACCCCGATGGCTGCTCGGTGACGTGTCCCGAGTGCTTTATCGATGTGCGGGCTTTCCGAAAGCGGTAAATAGCAAGCTGCCGCCGCAATTTTCCCGTCCTGAATAATCATCGCGCCATCATGAAGCGGCGTATTCGGAATGAATAAGTTAATAATCAACTGGGATGTGATATGCGAGTCCATACGAATGCCGGTCTCCACATACTCGTTCAATCCCGTATCACGTTCAATCGCAATCAATGCACCGATTCGCCGTTTTGACATGTACTGTGCGGAACTGACGATGGCTTCAATCATTTGTCGTTGTTGCTCCTCATCACTTGTTCCCGTACGACTGAATAAGTTACTCGTTCGTCCGAGATGTTCAAGACCACGTCTCAACTCTGGCTGAAAAATGATGATAATTCCGAGGAGACCGTACGTGATCACCTGATTTAGCAAGAACTGGAGCGTTTTCAATCCGAAGAAACCGCTCAAGAACCAACTGACTAGAATGATGGAAATCCCTTTAATTAATTGTACTGCTTTTGTCCCACGCACAATCATCATCAACTTGTAAATGACATACGTGACGACGACGATATCTAAAACATCATTCAAATAATCGTACCAATGTACGTTTTCTGAAAGATTTAAAAATGAGAAAAATGATACTTGTTCAAGTAGCGGCAAATGCTCCCCTCCTCAACTACCTAGCTAAATCGTGCAAATTCCATTATATCATCATTTCTATAGATACGCATTGCGTCACGTCAAAACGAAACCAGATTGAAACGAAAAAAAGACGCCGGAAGCGTCTTTAGAAAAGTTGTTTCATCGAGTACCAAATCCATTCGAACATCTGATCGATCTGTTCGAGTTCACCTGTCACTTGACCGGCACTTGCTAAATAGGCACGACCATTGACGGCTGTCGCGTTTCCATTGACGGTACCTTCAATCCGTAAATCGCCACCTTGGACCGTGATGTCTTTTTCAACCGTGACACCGGCCGGGACAATGACTTCATTCTCAGATACGATCACACCTGGTACTTTTGTATAGGTCATCGTCTCTGAAGCGCTGCTCCATAGTCCGAGTGTCGCACTAGACATCAAACTAAAGAACAGTACGGCCGCAATCAAACCTGGGTGCCGTTGCAACCATTGCATTTGTTTCGAATGCGGTTTGCGTTCTTTTCGAACTGATTTTGAAAACGGTACGACGGGATCAGGTGCTGTTTGTACAGGAGTTTCAGGTAAAGCGGCCATCACTCGGGCCGTAAAATCTGCTGATAACTTTGGACGAGGCAATGCTTTCAGTTCTGCGTCGATTCGTTCATATTGTAGATACGATTCATATAATTCATCGTCCTCTAACAATTGACGCAATTCGTCAGATTCTTCGGGCAAAACGCCATCTTCCAAATATTGTTGTACTTTTTCTTCAGGAGTCAATTGAACCCCTCCCTATTTTGAAAGATTGTTTTTAACATTTCTCTTCCCCGGAAGATCCTTGTCTTAACCGTTGCGACCGGCATGTCGATCATCACGCTGATTTCTTTAAGCGACAAATCATCCACATATTTTAATAATAACGGAATGCGATATTTGTCTGGAAGTTGCTTGATTGCCTCATGCATTTCACTTCGAATTTCGCGATGAACCACTTGGGCATCGGGTTGGGGCGCTTCATCAGCTAAGTGGTCTTGATAAGTCAAACCGTCTGTACCCGCAATTTCGGCATCCATCGAATATTCCGGCTTCCGCTTCCTCAAGCGATCGATGGCAACGTTTGTCGTGATTCGATAGAGCCATGTTTTGAACTTATATTGCGCGTCATACGTATCGATTCGTGTATAGGCACGAATGAACGCCTCTTGGGCAGCGTCCTCTGCTTCGCCACGATCATACAAAATTTTATAGGCGATTGCAAAGACGCCATCCTTGTATAGTTCTACCAGTTCGGCAAACGAATCGTGATTCCCCGCCCTCAATTCATCAACCAAACGGGTGGTCAGCCGTTCCATCAATCCACTTCCCCTCTCCGCTACACATGCGGTCATCTCTATATACGTCTTGATATTGAAATGGTTTCAAAAAATCAAAAAAAGTTTCCATCCCCATTGTAGCAAACGGGTTTGGAAACTGTAAGGAAATCAGACGGTTTCGCCTTCCAATAACAGGTTTTCTTTAGATTTTATAATCGTTTCACATAAGCGATAGGCCAACTGAGCCGTCACGTCATCCCGGTCTAATGCCGGATTTAACTCGACGAGCTCTACTGCGATCAAGTCTTCTGCTTGCATCGCTTCTTTTAAAATCGCTTTGGCTTCGACTTCTGTTAAACCGCCGTCAACCGGTGTACCTGTTCCAGGAACGAGGGATGCATCGAGACTATCCATATCGAAACTGATATAAAAACGGTCTACTCGTTCACGAAGATAACTCAATGACTCTTTCATGATGACATCTACGCCACGCGTACGTACTTCTTCTACTGTAATGACTTTGATGCCGAGTCGATTGATTTCATTCATTTCTCCTTCATCGATATCACGCAGGGCAATATAAACTAAATGCTCTGGTGATAGCTTCGGATCACGTCCGCCCACTTCTGTCAGACGCACGTCGCCCATCCCCATCGCTGCCGCAAGTGGCATTCCGTGAATATTCCCCGACGGTGATGTTTCGCCTGTATTTAAGTCAGCGTGAGCATCCACCCAAATGACTCCATAAGGACCTGTTTGAGCCAATCCAGCAAGAGTACCGATTGCCATACTATGATCGCCCCCAACGATCAAAGGGAATCGATTTTCCGAAATTTCACGATGTACGACTTCTGCCAATTCCGTGACGGTATGCAAGACACCATCAACCCGTTTTAAGTGTTCTTCATTTTCTCGAATTTCAGATTCTGGCAAGACACGAATCGTATGTTTGACCGTTTCTGTCGGAAGAAGTTGTTGCATCCCCATTTCATTTAACTTTGTCGGTCCTTGATCGACCCCTAATTTCCCCTGACCGTAACGCAGCGGCACGTGAATATATGACCATTGCATCGCCATTCCCCCTTTATACGCTTAATAATTAAATTGTAAACGCTATCATTTGTTTGGTTCAACTCGGCAATATTATGAATAAACATGCAAAAAGGCAGCCTGAATGGTGGCAGGCTGCCTTTCTCTGTACTCTCAATTGAATGGTTCATGGTTTTAGGCAAAAAAAAACTTAAGTCATCACTAACTTAAGAAAAAAACATATGGTGGAGCCTAGCGGGATCGAACCGCTGACCTCCTGCGTGCAAGGCAGGCGCTCTCCCAGCTGAGCTAAGGCCCCAATACAGGGATAAGAATATGGAGCGGAAGACGGGATTCGAACCCGCGACCCCGACCTTGGCAAGGTCGTATTCTACCACTGAACTACTTCCGCAAAAAATGGTGAGCCATGCAGGGCTCGAACCTGCGACCCTCTGATTAAAAGTCAGATGCTCTACCAACTGAGCTAATGGCTCAAACCTGGTGGGGGGGGGCGGATTCGAACCGCCGAACCCGAAGGAGCGGATTTACAGTCCGCCGCGTTTAGCCACTTCGCTACCCCCCCGAGGAGTGCCGGCGAAAGGATTCGAACCCTCGACCCTCTGATTACAAGTCAGATGCTCTACCAACTGAGCTACACCGGCATATATATAGGTTTGATGTAATAAATAAAGATGGTGGAGGATGACGGGATCGAACCGCCGACCCCCTGCTTGTAAGGCAGGTGCTCTCCCAGCTGAGCTAATCCTCCATATTGGTGACCCGTACGGGATTCGAACCCGTGTTACCGCCGTGAAAGGGCGGTGTCTTAACCGCTTGACCAACGGGCCTAAATTGGCTCCGCAAGTAGGATTTGAACCTACGACCTACCGGTTAACAGCCGGTTGCTCTACCACTGAGCTATTGCGGAACGATCTTGCCTGGCAACGTCCTATCCTCACAGGGGGAGATCCCCCAACTACTTTCGGCGCTGAGACGCTTAACTTCCGTGTTCGGCATGGGAACGGGTGTGGCCGTCTCGCTATCGCCACCAGACTTTAGGGCTTGTTCCCTGAAAACTGAGGATTCATCAACACAAACCATTAGACTAGATCAAAGCCTCGACCGATTAGTATCATTCAGCTCCACGTGTCGCCACGCTTCCACCCATGACCTATCTACCTCATCGTCTCTGAGGGGTCTTTCTTGATTGCTCAAAGGGAAATCTCATCTCGGAGGGGGCTTCATGCTTAGATGCTTTCAGCACTTATCCCGTCCGCACGTAGCTACCCAGCGGTGCTCCTGGCGGAACAACTGGTACACCAGCGGTGCGTCCATCCCGGTCCTCTCGTACTAAGGACAGCTCTCCTCAAATTTCCTGCGCCCACGACGGATAGGGACCGAACTGTCTCACGACGTTCTGAACCCAGCTCGCGTACCGCTTTAATGGGCGAACAGCCCAACCCTTGGGACCTACTCCAGCCCCAGGATGCGATGAGCCGACATCGAGGTGCCAAACCTCCCCGTCGATGTGGACTCTTGGGGGAGATCAGCCTGTTATCCCCAGGGTAGCTTTTATCCGTTGAGCGATGGCCCTTCCATGCGGAACCACCGGATCACTAAGCCCGACTTTCGTCCCTGCTCGACTTGTAGGTCTCGCAGTCAAGCTCCCTTCTGCCTTTGCACTCTTCGAATGATTTCCAACCATTCTGAGGGAACCTTTGGGCGCCTCCGTTACTGTTTAGGAGGCGACCGCCCCAGTCAAACTACCCGCCTGACACGGTCCTCCAGCCGGATCACGGCTGCGAGTTAGAGACT
>NZ_VWVR01000006.1:2737500-2758154 GCF_015712685.1 Exiguobacterium sp. SRB7LM
GCAGATTGCACACGGATCAATATCTGTGATGTGGCCACACACGGTACAATACTTTATGTCACGCTTCGCACTCACGAGAGATTTCGCGAACGTCAACACATCGTCTTCTTCCATATCTAATACATGGAATGCTAAACGTACCGCAGTTTTCGGTCCAATCCCAGGTAACTTCGTAAAACTCTCAATCAATCGTCCAATGGCTTCAGGGTATTGCAACTCGCATCGATCCTTTCTTCACTTAAAAGCCTGGGAGGTTCATCCCTTGTGTGAAACGTCCCATCTTATCATTCACAAGCTGATCTGCTTGTTTCATTGCATCATTGATTGCTGCTAAGACGAGATCTTGTAACATATCCACATCGTCCGGATCGACAACGTCTTCAGCAATAATGACGTCTAAAACTTCTTTATGACCGCTGACGACAACTTTCACCATGCCGCCTCCCGCTGTTCCTTCAACTGATAACTCTTTTAATTCCTCTTGAGCTTTCGCCATATCTTTTTGCATCTTTTGCATCTGTTTCATCATGTTGTTCATGTTTCCCATTCCACGCATTCAGAGCGCCTCCCTTATGTTTCTTCGATTTCAACGACATCGCCAAAACGTTCCATCGCCTGCGCAACTAGCGGATCCTCGGTTTCCGGCTCTTCGACTTGTTCCGTTCGTTCTGCTTGTTTTTGAAGGATGAACTCATTTTTTAGTTCATTCCAATCCGTCTCAAGCACCGCCATGATTTCGCGACGAATCCCCGTCACTTCGAATAACGCCTGTTCAATCACATCGCGCGTACGACCATTTGAACTCACTTGTTCATAGTGCCATGTCATTCCATCTTTAAATTGTACCAGTAAGGTGTCACTTGCACAAAGGACAGCTTCACTTTCATAGAAGAGAGCGAAAATCGGACCATCTTGTATCCGAATATTCGTCATGATATCTCCCCAGCTGTCGCGAATCGCATTCAAATGCTGCCGTTCGGCCCGTTGCAAGAGTTGGCGAATCCGTTCTTTCGGCACCCGGATTTGTGTCCGTTTCGGAGCAGGCTTCGGCTTTTCTGCTTCTCCACCTGTCACGACAACACCATTCTTCTTCACTTCATTTAATTCACGGCTCAGTTCACGCACTTGATCTTGTAGTTGTGTCATTTGCTCACTAATTGTACGGCCTTGTTCCGCGATTCGGATAAATGTTAACTCCACCAACACTTTCGGATGGTTAGATAACCTCATCTGCTGTTGGCAATCATTGAGCTCTTCAATCACTTGGAACAATTCATCCGTTGAAGTCGCTTCGACGAACTGACGAAACTCGTCAGTCGGACGAGCACGTTCCAATAAGTCAGCTGCTTGTGGAGATGCTTTCAAGAGTAACGCATCCCGATGAACGAACACTAAATCTTCGATGAAACGTTTCAAGTCCTTCCCTTCACGTAACATCAATTCAAGCGTACTCAAAATGGCATTTAACTCTTTTCGCTGGAGACCATACGCCATGTCGAGCAACGTTTCATCCGTCACGGCACCCGTGACTTCTAACACCGCTTCTTCCGTCAACCGCCCATCACTGAATGCGAGCGCCTGATCAAGTAAGCTAAGGGCATCTCGCATCCCGCCATCGGCAGCACGTGCGATGAGTTTCAACGCTTCCGGATCGTAGTCATGGTCTTGGTCGTTCAAAATATAGGCCATCCGCGTTTGCAATTGACTCACTTCATGTCGTTTGACATCGAATCGCTGACAGCGGGAAATGATTGTGGCCGGAATTTTATGTGGTTCTGTTGTAGCCAAGATGAATATCGCATGTGCCGGTGGTTCCTCAAGCGTCTTTAACAACGCGTTGAATGCACCGGTCGATAACATATGCACTTCATCAATGATGTATACTTTGTAACGCCCTTGGGACGGCGGATATTTGACTTTGTCTCGAATCTCCCGAATTTCGTCAACTCCGTTGTTCGATGCGGCATCAATTTCAAACACGTCGGGACTTGTCCCTTCCGTGATGGCGATACACGTCGGACAGGTGTTACATGGTTCACGTGTCGGCGCACTTTCACAGTTGATTGCCTTGGCGATGATTTTCGCCAAACTCGTCTTCCCCGTTCCACGTGGGCCGGAAAATAGGTACGCATGTGACATCCGCTCCTCTAACAGAGCATTTTGAATCGTACGTGTGATATGGACTTGACCGACGACCTCTTGAAACGATTGAGGTCTATATACACGATATAACGCTTGATACGCCATGAGTTCGCCTCCTTCCCTACTGTTCTTCTCTATCTCATCATACAAAAAAATCTACAGCCCGGGGGCCATAGATTGAAGTTATAAAATAAATCTGCCGCGCACCGATTTCTGAAAGCACGTCAACATGCGTTACTCATGCAGTTTGCTCAGCCCAAGCACCCCTGCGGCACACGGTACGTCACCACTTAAGGCTGCTTCCTTCCGGACCTGACCTGGTTCATGGGTGACCGTTGCGCAGGACTCAGACGTCAACGCCACTTACATAAGGCAGACCACACCAGCGCACTCCCTCGAATCGGGATTCAGTCTCGCTACAGCGGATTGCGAGTGACAGGGCACCGCTACCTCCCCACCTAGCACGGCAAATGGGTAAATGAAATTAGGCACTATCTCGAGTGCTATTACATTATACTGTTTAATCGATTGGGTTGCAACCTCTCTGATTGAGTCGGTCTTGTTTCTTCCTTTCCCGAAGCGCTCGGAAGAAATCTGTCAGGAGCTGTCCACATTCTTCTGCTAAAACATTTTCTGTCACTTCAGCTTGGTGATTGAATCGCTCATCCTGCACCAAGTTCATCAATGTCCCGCAACATCCACCTTTCGGGTCGTGGGCACCGAAAATGACACGTTTCACGCGAGATAATACGATTGCGCCCGCACACATCGGGCACGGTTCAAGGGTAACGTATAGTTCACAGTCTTCTAATCGCCAATTCCCTAACATTTCATTAGCCGTTTCAATCGCAATCATTTCGGCGTGTGCTGCCGCCAGACGATCTGTCTCACGACGATTGTGCCCAGTTGCAATCACCTGGTCTCCCTTTACGATTACACAACCAATCGGCACCTCGCCAATGGCTTCTGCTTTCTTCGCTTCTTCGATGGCCAACTGCATAAATCGCTCATCACGTTCCATCGATTCACCTCATTTCTTATTTAAAATTATGAAAAAAAATGAAAATCAAATCCCTCGCCATATCGCTCGTATTGTGTGCTAGAATGGAACTTGCACTTTGGATAATGGAGGATGACATCATATGTTTATAACGGTAGAAGGACCGATTGGTGTCGGGAAAACATCACTGGCCCATATCATCAGTCAGCATTTCTCGATGCAGATGCTGAATGAAATTGTAGAAGAGAACCCATTTCTCGGCAAGTTTTATGAAGATATCGAAGAATGGAGTTTCCAAACGGAAATGTTCTTCTTGTGCAATCGATTCAAGCAGTTGGATGATATTCACAAACACCACTTGAGTCAGCAACAATCCGTCGTTTCGGACTATCATATTTTCAAAAACTTGATTTTTGCTCACCGTTCGCTGAAACCGGCACATTTGAACAAGTACGAGCAGATTTATAAGATTTTGACACATGATATGCCGAAACCTGATGTCGTCATTTACTTACATGCCAGCATTGAGACATTAATGAAACGAGTCGCCTTACGTGGACGTGAAGTGGAAGAGAATATGTCTCGTGATTACCTCGAACAACTTGCTCACGACTATGAGACGTTTGTTGAATCGTATCGCGCGGCCCATCCAGAAGTGAAGATTCTCTCGTTCAGTGGGGATGAACTCGACTTTGTACACAATCCGGACGACTTGACTCATGTCCTAAAAACGATTGAGCGTGAATTAGAATTAACTAAAGGAGCCCAAATAAAATGAAGCTGATTGATAAATATAACATCCCGAACGATACAATCATTACAATCGGGGGAATGGTCGGGATCGGGAAATCAACGATCACCAATTCGTTAGCCGATGCATTGAATTTCCGAACGTCTCTCGAAAAAGTAGATACCAACCCTTACCTCGATAAATTCTATCATGATTTCGAACGTTGGAGCTTCCATCTTCAAATTTACTTCTTGGCAGAACGTTTTAAAGAACAGAAGAAAATCTTCCAATACGGTGGCGGCTTCATCCAAGATCGTTCAATCTATGAAGATACAGGCATCTTCGCCAAGATGCACTATGAAAAAGGGACGATGTCACCAACAGACTACGAAACGTATTCTAGTTTGTTCGAGGCAATGGTGTTGACACCGTTCTTCCCGCACCCGGATCTATTAATCTATCTTGAAGGTTCGTTCGAACAAGTACTCGAACGCATTCAGATGCGCGGTCGCGAGATGGAACAGCAAACACCAATCGCTTATTGGGAAGAGATGTACACCCGCTACACAGAATGGATCAACAACTTCAACCTATGCCCGGTATTGCGTCTCTCGATCGAAGAGTATGACCTCATCAACGACCCAGATTCAGTCGAACTCATTCTTGAGAAAATTGAAAAGCAACTCACGATTGCACGCGAAGCAAAAGTGAGATAATCAATAGAAGGATTGCGCCAACGAAAGCGTAATCCTTCTTTTTGTGCATAAAAAAATCCACAGCGCTTATGTCTGTGGATACAAAAAATGCATCTGCCTCTGCAGATGCCCGATTGAAAGCGGAGTTGGTGGGATTCGAACCCACGCGAGCCTTGCGACTCCTAACGGATTTCGAGTCCGTCCCCTTCAGCCGGACTTGGGTACAACTCCAGGCCTAAAAAAGTGTAAAAAAAAGAAAGTGGAGGAGGTGGTGGGATTCGAACCCACGCAGGCTGTTACACCCCTGACGGTTTTCAAGACCGTTCCCTTAAACCACTTGGGTACACCTCCAAAAGATATAAAATTGTGTGAGCCTCCAAAAAAGAAATGGAGGAGGTGGTGGGATTCGAACCCACGCAGGCTGTTACACCCCTGACGGTTTTCAAGACCGTTCCCTTAAACCACTTGGGTACACCTCCAAAGCTCATATGCAATTCGTGAGCAACAGTGTCGCTCGACATGATTTATAGTACCAACTGAAGAGACAGATGTCAAACCCTTTTGTGAAAAAACATTAAAAAAATTGAGCAGCCTCAAAATCGAGGCTGCTCAAGCGTTTAGTTCGGCATTTCAATCTTTTCTTTTCCACCCATGTAAGGACGAAGAACTTCTGGAATCACGACCGATCCATCCGCTTGTTGATAATTTTCAAGAATCGCTGCGACCGTTCGTCCGACCGCCAAACCTGAACCGTTCAACGTATGCACAAACTCAGGTTTCGCATTGGCGTCACGACGGAAACGAATTCCCGCACGACGCGCTTGGAAATCTTCAAAGTTTGAGCAAGACGAGATTTCACGATAGACCCCTTGTGCCGGCATCCATACTTCAATATCGTATTTTTTCGCGGCAGTGAATCCGAGATCTGCCGTACACATGCTGAGCACTTGATAAGGAAGGCCTAGACGTTTTAAGACTTCTTCAGCATGACCTGTCAACAGTTCCAATTGCTCATAAGACTCTTCCGGTTTTACGAAGCGGACGAGCTCGACTTTATTGAATTGGTGCTGACGAATTAATCCACGTGTGTCACGTCCCGCTGACCCAGCTTCAGAACGGAAGTTTGCACTATATGCAGTATACGCGATTGGAAGTTGTGTTTCCGGAAGAATTTCTTCACGGTGCATGTTCGTGACCGGTACTTCAGCCGTCGGAACGAGGAAGTAGTTCGTATCCGCTACTTTAAATGCATCCTCTTCAAATTTAGGAAGCTGACCCGTTCCTGTCATCGAATCTCGATTGACCATGTAAGGAGGTAACACTTCAGCGTACCCATGCTCATCTGAATGAAGGTCCATCATAAAGTTGATGAGGGCACGTTCTAAGCGAGCGCCTAATCCTTTATAGAAGACGAAGCGGCTACCTGTTACTTTTCCAGCGCGCTCGACATCGACGATTTGAAGGTCTTCCATCACGTCCCAATGTTGCTTAGGCTCGAAATCAAACTCAGGCTTTGTCCCGATTTCGCGAATCGTCACGTTGTCGTCTTCCGTTTCGCCGATTGGTGTTGATTCGTGCGGGATATTTGGGATGCTGAGTAAAATCAAGTTGAGTTCTGCCTCAACTTCGCGTAACTCTTCGTCCAACAGTTTGATTTCATCGCCGAGGCGACGTGTCTCTAAAATCGGACCTTCGGCATCTTCTTTGTTCCGCTTCAATTCAGCGATCTGTTTTGTCGCTTCGTTGCGCTTCGCTTTCTTCACTTCGACTTCGTTGATCAAGTCGCGACGTTTCTCCTCTAGTTGTGGGAAGCGGTCAAGTGCACTCAAGTCTTCCCCCCGGTGAGCTAACTTTTCTTTAATCCCTTCAAAATCCTGTCGCAAACGTTTAATGTCTAACATTGCTATTCCTCCTTTTTCATATAAAAAAGGTGGCACGTCCCTTTCCCGTAGGAAAGGGACGAACCACCTTGGATCCGCGTTGCCACCCTCGTTGCCCAAATGTTTGAGCCACTCGATGCACGTAACGTGTGCGAACGTGACTTGTTTCCAAGTCAATGCTCCGAGGCCGATTCGGTCACGTCATCTCACTAGTTTGCACCAACCACTAGCTCTCTGTCAGTAGACGTACGTAACGTACTTATTCTCATCATCGCATCTGTCATTGAATTAATCTTACTTTACAACATCTCAACTTGTTCGACAAGACTGATTTTTCCAAGTGCGAGTCGGATTTGATCGAGGAAATCCAAAAAAGCTCGCGTTATTCTCGTCAAGAACGAGGCGGTATCGACCGACTCCGCTGTAACAAGTGCCATCTTAGGAGGAGCCTCTCCCTCTAAATAGCGTACGTTCTCCGAAGAATCGATGGTGACCATGCCTGCCTGTGTGTCAGCCTTAATCGGAGCCTCTAAATCAAGCAGATCATATTCGGGCTCCGGTACGGGTCTTCCTTTTTCGACTAATACTTCAAAGTCGTTCGTCGTTCGGACCGCGACTTGCTCTTCCTCGCCTTGAGAGACCGTTGCCATCTTGGAGATTGTCTCCCCCATCCGCAAGATTGGGGTCATCACGAAATCCGCATAAGCATAATCATGTAGCGCTTTCGTTGCTGCATAACGTCCCTCGTCCGATGTTGCACCGAGGACGACCGACAAAACGGTACGCCCATCCCGTGTGGATACGCCGATGAAACAATATCCCGCCTCATTCGTCGTGCCTGTCTTGAAGCCGAGCATTCCCGGATAAGCGAGGTCACGATTAGCGAGCATGCGATTCGTCGCATCAAATCGAACACCGTCGACGTCCACGTATGCCCGCTTCGTCACGTCGAGCACTTCCGGATACGTCGTCAAATACGCGATCGCGAGCTTCATCAAGTCCTTAGCAGACGTCAAGTTGTCTCCCGGTAGGCCAGCGGATTCAGAATCGAGTCCTGAGGCGTTCGCGAACGTCGTTTGCGTCATCCCTAATTCATCAGCCCGGCGATTCATCTCTTTGACAAATGCCTCTTCCGAACCGGATACGGCCTCCCCGAGCGTTACGGCCGCTTCATTCGCTGAACGAATCAACGCGGCATCGTATAATTCTTTGACGGTATATGGTTTATTTAACAGCGGGATTCGTGCCAACCCCGGCTTTCTCGTCAACGCCAAAGCAGCATCGCTCGGTGTGATTTCTTGTGTCCAACTGAGTTTCCCTGCCTGAATCGCCTCACGCGTCAAAAATGCAGTCATCAGCTTCGTGATTGAAGCCGGCTGAAGCATCGAATCTTCTTGTTTGGCAAATAGAACTTGTCCTGTCGTCACGTCTACAAGCATCGCGCTTGCTGCATCCACTTTCGGAGCGGCCGCAGAGGCAGCCGATGGCAACATGGTCTGTATGACGAATACGACAGTGAGCAATATGATGAAATAACGGGCCTTCACATCGTTTCCCCTTTCTGTACGCTTCTTTGTTCAGTGTAACAAAAAATAAGTTTGAAGGACCCCCTTTTTGCGAGGTCCCTCAAACTTATACATGTTGACTCTGATTCGCTTTGACCATCTCGATAAAATAGCGATGTAACGAGAGGTCATCCGTCAATTCGGGGTGGAACGAGCAAGCAAGATACTGATTGTAACGGACCGCCACAATCGCTTCCTCCACTTCAGCGAGCACATCTACTTCTGGTTCAACGCGTGCCACTTGTGGGGCACGAATGAAGACCGCTTCGACTGGCTCATCGATTCCTTTCACTGGAAGGTCGACCTCAAAACTGTCGACCTGACGTCCGAACGCATTGCGTTTCACTGTCATCGGGATTTTTTTCAAGTGGGCGTCATACCCTTCGACTTCGTTCGCGAGAAGAATCATGCCGGCACATGTGCCGAACATTGGTAACGTTTCCGTCTCTCGAAGTGGTTCAAGTAATCCATAACGATCGAGTAGTCGACGCATTGCCGTGCTCTCTCCACCTGGTAACACGAGTCCGTCAATTGACTCCAAGTCTTCTACCGAGCGAACGACAACGGTTCGAGCACCGAGCGCTTCCAGCATGCGAACATGCTCACGAATCGCACCTTGCATTCCTAATACGCCAATCGTTACCATCTTACCAGCCTCGTGGTGCCATGAGTTCTTCTTCTTTGAGTGTGCGGACGTCGAGTCCTTTCATCGCCTCACCCAATCCTTTTGACAAGTGTGCGATTCGCTCATAGTCATCGTGATACGTTGTTGCTTCTACAATGGCACGTGCAAATTTTTCTGGGTTCTCCGCTTTGAAAATACCAGATCCGACAAAGACTCCATCTGCCCCGAGGTGCATCATCAAGGCAGCATCCGCTGGTGTCGCGATTCCACCTGCTGCGAAGTTTACGACCGGCAGACGGCCCGCTTCACGGATTTGCATCAATACTTCAAACGGTGCACCGAGGTCGCGCGCCTCTGTCATGACCTCATCTACGCTCATCGACAAGAGACGTTTCACTTGAGCTTGGACTGTACGCATATGACGAACCGCTTCGACGATGTTCCCTGTTCCCGGCTCCCCTTTTGTACGAATCATCGCTGCCCCTTCACCGATACGGCGGGCTGCTTCACCGAGGTCGCGTGCTCCACATACGAACGGCGCCGTATAGTCGCGCTTGTACAAGTGGAACTCTTCGTCGGCTGGTGTCAACACTTCACTCTCGTCAATGAAGTCGACCCCCATCGACTCGAGGACACGTGCTTCAGCGATATGCCCGATCCGGCATTTTGCCATAACCGGCACAGATACTGCCCCCATGACGTCTTCGATGATTGTCGGGTCAGCCATACGGGCAACGCCACCCATTTTACGGATATCTGATGGTACACGTTCGAGCGCCATGACAGCCACAGCACCGGCAGCTTCAGCGATTTTCGCCTGTTCAGCGTTGATGACGTCCATGATGACGCCGCCTTTTTGCATTTCAGCCATCCCACGTTTTACTTTATCTGTCCCTACTTGTCTCTTTTCCATTGAAATCCCTCCATTGATTCGTGTTCTACTTGCTAGTATAAGTTGAATTGACTATATTAAAAGTGCCAGTTTCTCATTATTTAAAGTGGTCAGTTTTAAATAAAGGACTCTATTTCATCTATCACGAACCTGTTGAAGTATAAAGGAGGAGTACGTATGTTAAACCGCGATTCGTTTGATGGGGGTCATCGTGCCTCATTCGGGACACCCGGGATTGTCTCTTTCATCATTATTCTTGGGTTTATGCTCTACTTCTTTTTTGGTTCGTAAAGAAAGGAACGTCACACCATGGATATGCTTACCTTATCGCTTGATCAAGAATCGTCCATCCCGCTTTACGAGCAATTGTATAAACACATTCGGGATGCCATCCTCGACGATACGTTAAAGACAGGAACCAAATTACCTTCAAAGCGTAAGCTCTCTCAATTTTTAGATGTCTCGCAGACCACGGTCGAGTTCGCGTATGCCCAGTTACTCGCCGAAGGATACATCGAGTCCATTCCTCGAAAAGGATTTTATGTGTTACCTCAAGAGGAACTGTACGTCCGGCGCTCGAGTAGTACCATCACACCAGCCCCTCAGCGAAAGACATATGATTATGATGTTTCCCCGAGTCAAATCGACACGACTGCCTTCCCGTTTGAACGATGGAAGCGACACATCAAACATGTCGTCGATGACGTGAATCATGAATTACTTGCGTTAGGTTCTGTTCAAGGAGATCTAGAATTACGCCAAGAAATCGCCACATATCTTTATCACTCCCGTGGCGTACAGTGCTCACCAGAACAGATCATCGTCGGGTCCGGTACGGAACAGCTGTTGCCACAACTCTTGAATCTATTACCGGACTCGTCTATCTTCGGGATCGAAGACCCTGGTTATCCGCTCACGCGATTGTTGTTCGAACAACAAGGACGCACGTCGATTCCTATTCCCGTAGACGATAGTGGTGTTTGTGTGAATGAGCTCGAGCGTCATGCAATCGATGCACTATATGTCACACCTGCTCATCAATTTCCGACAGGGACCGTCCTGTCTGTCAGTCGAAGGCAACGTTTGTTAAATTGGGCACTCGTCCATCAGACGTATATCATCGAAGACGATTACGACAGCGAGTTTCGCTATAGCGGCAAGCCGATTCCGTCACTGCAGAGCATGGACCCGAACGAACGGGTTATCTATATCAGTACGTTTTCAAAATCTCTCATGCCATCCTTACGCATCGGCTATATGGTCTTACCGACACCCTTGTTAAACCGTTACCGGGAACGACACCAGTATTTCACCTGTAGCGTTCCCCGGTTCGAACAACAGACGTTGGCCTTATTCATGTCGAGCGGTGACTTTGAGAAGCATTTGAACCGGATGCGAAAAATATACCGTCGTAAGTTAGAAAGTGTCCTCTCCGCCTTCCGACCATTCGAACCGACCGTCACCGTGACCGGAGCAAGTGCCGGATTGCACGTCGTGTTGACCATCGCGACCGAGCGAACAGAGCAAGAATTGAAGCGGTCCGCCGAATCCGCCGGAATCGCCATTAAATCCATGAACGACTATCGTATCGTGCATCCGGACTCCCACAAGCAATTTCTGTTCGGGTTTGCGCATTTGTCTGAGTCGACTTTACCTGACGTGATCGTTCAGTTGATGCTTGCGTGGGAAGTTTCAAAAGGAGGGAAGTCATGAATCGACGTATCCGGTGGCTCATCGGACTTTTACTCATTGGGAGCGGCATCCTCTTTTTGACGAGTCCAATTTGGGAAAATGCCATTGTTAGTTCGACGAGTGAATACGTGGTGGAACAGATGGAATTTCAAGAAGAGAGCGAATTTGATCCAAGTTATAATTTTAAAGCCGTCAGTCCGCTCTCTGTATCGGACGTCCTACAAGCGCGCAATCGGTTTCATAATTTGCCGACAATCGGCGTGATTTCAATTCCCGATGTCTCACTGAAACTTCCCATCATGAAAGGCTTGGACAATGAAAGTCTCGCGGTAGGCACCGGAACGATGCATCCTGAACAAGAGATGGGCAAAGGGAACTACGCGCTCGCCGGCCACTACCTACAACGAGCAACTGCCCTATTCGGACCGCTCCATGAAATCGAGGTCGGTGCCACGATCTACCTTCAAGATGAAACGCAAACGTACGAGTATGTAGTCACTTCGCTTGAAACCGTCTCTCCTGAACGAGTCGATGTATTAGATGTCACCTCAACCCCAACCATCACGTTAATCACGTGTACGTTCGATACGACAGAGCGCCTGATTGTAAAAGGGAAGCTTGTCGCCTCATCCTCTTGACCGCTTCTCCTTTCAGAATAGGAGAGGCGGTTTATTATTTTTTCAAAAACATATTGTTAGCGCTTTCAAGTTCCGATAAACTATTTTTGAAAACGTTTGCATAAAAGTGTGCAAATCCATTTGACAGGAAGAGGTGCCTCATGAAAAAAACAACCGCTCGTCAGGCTTCAACGCTGATCCTTTCCGGAGCATTACTCATTCAAGCCGGTGTCCCGATGAACGCATTGGCCGAACCGACCATGATGACGATTGATGGATTGAAAACAGACTGGAGCTCGATCCCAGCCCTTGCGACTTCCCCGGCTACGGGTTGGCAAGGATTTGATGTCGGTGATTTATACATACAAAACGATGCTCAACATCTTTATTTTTATGTAGATGCGAACAATGTCCCGAATTGGGGCGACAACGGACAATACATTAACATCGCCCTTCAAATTAACGATGAAGATTCTGGCGTCTCTGAAAATCCACTCGGATACCCATTCGACTTTACAGGCGTCGACAAGGCACCTCAATATCATGTTCTCGTTCGTGTCGATGGCGATCAAAAAGTCAAAGAGGCCGCCCTTTATAAGGCCGGACAGGATACCCCACTCTTACAATTGAACCAATTGAACGGTGCGGCTTTCGCAGTGGACCGGACGAAAGGATTCGAAGGAAAGATCCCATTATCCTTACTCGGGCTAAACAATGGAGACCAAGTTCGTGCCTTGACTGTATTGAGCGGCAATAATGCAGGAGAGCATGGTGCGTTCGATACGATTCCAAGTAACGCGGCCAACCAACTGGCGAACAGCTGGAACGTCGCTGCTACTCCGTCGACGCAATCCGTATATAGTGCCCCGTTCACGTTAAATGGGGTGGAGACGATTGATCAGCTTGAGGTCGTTTCGGTGACCCCGGCTTCATCCTCGATCGACGTGGATGTGTCTACCCCAATCACATGGACGTTCAACGAACCTGTCCGTCTCGATACTGAAGCAGTCACGCTTCAACAAGGAGAGACAAAAATCCCGGTCGACGTGACAACGAACGGTTCGACCGTGACACTTCAGCCGAAAGAGGCACTCGCACTCGACACGTCATATACGGCGACCATCCCAGCGGATGCGGTGACAGGGACGATTTCCAACACGTCACTCCCTGCCTTGACGACTTCGTTCAAAACGGCAACCAAGCTCGCCGATCCATGGGAAACGACTCGTTATATCGAGATGAAGTATGTCCGCGCGGATGGAGATTATACGGATTGGAACTTGTGGACGTGGAGCACCGGTAAAAAAGACGGCCAAGTTGACCCGTATCGCATCACGGAGGACGGGGCCATCTTCCGAATCCCCGTTGGTCAAGACGCCACCAAAGTCGGATTTGTGATCCGAAAAGGAACGGATTGGGCTGTGAAGGACGCATACGGAGAAGACAGATACGTCACGCTCGGAGAAGACCGTGTCACGAAGGTCCTCGTCGAAAGCGGCAAAGGTGTGTTCCATCAAGTTCCGACAGTCAACGGACCAGTGTACGGTACAGACGGGATTAGTTTCTTCTACCGCGATGTAGCACTTTATGAATCCGGAAAAATGAATGAAATCGAACAGGTCGCACTCAAAATCAATGATGAAACATATCCGATGACGTATGAGCCTGAAAACGAATGGTTCCGCCACACAGTGCGTTTGCCTGAAGGCGTTCATGATTACACGTACCTCGTCACAAAAGACGGGGTGACGACTGAAGTGAAGGATCCGTACTTTGAGGCTTCTCAAATAGAGTATCGCCAACCGACCGTCAAACTCACTTCTTCAGTCAGTCCAAAAGCGATTAGCTCCAGAGAAAATGCCGTCCTACGGGTAAAACCAACCTTACCAAAGGGAGTGACGCTTCGTGAACTCTATATCGATGCACGACCTCTCGGAGGACCCGCTAAGTTGCACATCGACCGTGCATTGAATGCTCAAACCATTGCGGTGAAAGATACAATCAAACCAGGAAACAAGACGCTCTCTGTCACAGCCGTCGACCAGTATGGAAATGTCCATCGCTCGAAGACCACCATCCGTGTCGTTCCGAAATCGATGAAAGAGAAACAAGCATTTGATTGGGATGAGGCACGAATCTACTTCATGCTAACCGACCGCTTCTACAACGGGGACGTGTCCAATGATAATCCGAACCGTGAGTACTATGATAAAGACCATCTGGAATCGTACCATGGTGGAGACTTTGCGGGTGTCACAAAAAAACTCGATTATTTAGATGACTTAGGCATCAATACAATCTGGATTACACCGATTGTGGATAACATCGATTGGGATTTGCGTTATGGGAAAGATGGGTCTCAATATGGCTATCACGGATATTGGGCGAAAAACTTTGAAAAACTTGATGAACACCTTGGAGATATGGCCGCATTCCATAAATTGATTGACGAGGCGCATAAGCGTGGCATCAAAATTATGGTCGATGTCGTCTTGAACCATCCAGGCTACGGCATGGAACCAGGTGCAAGTTCAGCCGTCACGAATTTCCCGACGGATGCAGAACGACAAGTATTCGATGGCATGATTCGCGAGAATCCGGTCGATGGGGACGACCTCAGAATGTCCTTATCTGGTCTTCCTGATTTCAAGACCGAGGAAGCGGCCGTGCGGGAGCAATTGGTCAAATGGCAGACGGATTGGATCAAACGTTCGAAAACGAAAAAAGGAAATACAATCGACTACTTCCGTGTCGATACGGTCAAACATGTAGATTCAACGACGTGGAAATCATTCAAAAATGAGCTGACAACAATCAAGCCAGATTTCAAACTCATCGGCGAACACTATGGAGCCAGCATCAACAATACAGGCGGTTATCTGCGGAGTGGACAAATGGATTCCTTGCTCGACTTCGATTTTAAATACCAGGCCGAGCGATTCGTAAACGGCAACATTGAAGATGTAGAAAAATCGCTCCAATATCGGAATAACCAATTATCGAATGAAGCAACGCTTGGACAATTCTTAAGTAGCCACGACGAAGATGGATTCCTCGTCTCGCGCGCAGATGGAGACACAGGTAAGCAAATGGTCGCTGCCGCCCTTCAGATTACGGCCAAAGGTCAACCGGTCATCTATTACGGAGAAGAAGTCGGGCAATCTGGGAAACATGCAGGGGATATGGATAAAGGTGAGTTCAATGAGAACCGCTATGACTTTGACTGGTCACGTGTCAAAGGAGAAGGGAAAGCGATGCATACGCATTACCAAAAACTATTGAATATCCGTGCAGACTATTCTCACGTATTCAGTAAAGGAACACGATCATCCGTCTCTGTGAATGCCAATTCTGGTTACTCGATTTTTGAGCGGGCCTACGGCAAACAGTCCGTTCTCGTCGGATTGAACACGAAAGAGAAAGCACAAACCGTTTCATTTAAGACGTCGTATAAGGCGAAGACTATTTTGATTGACCGCTATAGCGGCAAATCATACACTGTTCAAAAAGACGGGAAGGTGACCGTCTCACTTCCTGCTCAAGATCAGGGAGGTACCGTCATTTTAGTCGAGAAACGCAAATAAAGAACCGCCATCCTGAGTGAACAGGATGGCGGCTTTTTCATTAACGTGAATAGTTTGGTGCTTCTTTTGTAATGTTGACATCGTGTGGGTGGCTCTCTTGGAGTCCAGCACCTGTCATACGAATGAACTGTGTATCTTCACGAAGGGCACGAATGTCGGCAGCGCCGCAATACCCCATACCTGAACGAAGACCACCAATCAATTGATAGACCGTGTCAGCCAGTTCACCGCGATACGCGACGCGACCTTCGATACCTTCAGGAACGAATTTTTTGTCTGCTTCTTGGAAGTAACGATCTTGGCTTCCGCGTTTCATCGATGCTTCTGATCCCATACCACGGTATGTCTTGAATTGACGACCTTGATAGATTTCCATTTCACCTGGGCTCTCTTTCACACCCGCAAGCAAGCTTCCGAGCATGACTGCATTGGCTCCAGCGGCGATGGCTTTGACGATATCACCAGAGTACTTAATTCCACCGTCAGCGATGACTGAGACACCGTGCTCTTTCGCTTCCATCACGCAATCATAGACTGCTGTGATTTGCGGAACACCGACACCTGCGACGACACGTGTCGTACAGATCGAGCCTGGTCCAATCCCAACTTTAATGACGGATGCTCCTGCTTCAATCAATGCACGCGTCGCTTCTGCTGTTGCCACGTTCCCTGCGATGATTGGAAGGGATGGGAACATATCACGTAACTCACGAACCTTTTCAAGTACGCCAGCTGAGTGACCGTGTGCCGTATCGATAACCAATGCATCCACACCTGCTTCAACCAACACTTGAGCACGTGAAGCCGCGTCTTTCGTCACACCGACTGCAGCTGCGACAAGAAGACGACCTTGCTTATCTTTTGCTGCGTTCGGGAACTGTTCGACCTTTTCGATATCTTTCGTCGTAATGAGACCTTTTAATACACCGTTCTCATCGACAAGTGGAAGTTTCTCGATGCGATGTTGATGAAGGATACGCTCGGCTTCTTCAAGCGATGTACCCACTTTTGCTGTGATGAGGTTCTCTGTCGTCATGACATCTTTGATTACCGTCGAATAGTCTTTGATGAAGCGAAGATCACGATTCGTTAAAATACCAATCAATTGACGTTCATCTTCTGAGTTGACGATTGGGACGCCCGAAATACGATACTTACTCATCAAGTATTCTGCATCGTATACTTGACGGTCTGGAGTTAAATAGAACGGGTTTGTGATGACACCATTTTCTGAGCGCTTTACGCGATCGACGTGCTCAGCCTGCATTTCCATCGACATATTCTTGTGAATGACACCTAAACCACCTTGACGGGCCATAGCAATCGCCATTGGGGCTTCAGTAACGGTATCCATACCGGCACTGATGATCGGAATATTTAATTCGAGTCCTTCACAGAGCTTCGTGCTTAAATCAACGTCACGTGGTAAAACATTTGAAAACCGTGGTACGAGTAATACATCATCAAATGTTAAACCTTCTTTTGCAAACTTATTTTCCCACATAAAAATTGATGGCCCCTTTCTCGTTCTACCTACATCTTTGTTTCGAAATATTTCTGTAATGGTAACAGGTATAACGTAAAAGTGCAATTCAATTCCCGATGTTCAGAAAGTTCAGAATTGTGTTCATTAACTTAAATAACATTAAAATTGTTCGGAATTTCATCGTGTGAACGAGCAGAATATGAAGTTCGATTTCATTATGAACGTAAAAAAACGACCGAGCGTATGCTCGGTCGTCCTGCGTTGTTGCCTGGCAACGTCCTATCCTCACAGGGGGAGATCCCCCAACTACTTTCGGCGCTGAGACGCTTAACTTCCGTGTTCGGCATGGGAACGGGTGTGGCCGTCTCGCTATCGCCACCAGACTTTAGGGCTTGTTCCCTGAAAACTGAGGATTCATCAACACAAACCATTAGACTAGATCAAAGCCTCGACCGATTAGTATCATTCAGCTCCACGTGTCGCCACGCTTCCACCCATGACCTATCTACCTCATCGTCTCTGAGGGGTCTTTCTTGATTGCTCAAAGGGAAATCTCATCTCGGAGGGGGCTTCATGCTTAGATGCTTTCAGCACTTATCCCGTCCGCACGTAGCTACCCAGCGGTGCTCCTGGCGGAACAACTGGTACACCAGCGGTGCGTCCATCCCGGTCCTCTCGTACTAAGGACAGCTCTCCTCAAATTTCCTGCGCCCACGACGGATAGGGACCGAACTGTCTCACGACGTTCTGAACCCAGCTCGCGTACCGCTTTAATGGGCGAACAGCCCAACCCTTGGGACCTACTCCAGCCCCAGGATGCGATGAGCCGACATCGAGGTGCCAAACCTCCCCGTCGATGTGGACTCTTGGGGGAGATCAGCCTGTTATCCCCAGGGTAGCTTTTATCCGTTGAGCGATGGCCCTTCCATGCGGAACCACCGGATCACTAAGCCCGACTTTCGTCCCTGCTCGACTTGTAGGTCTCGCAGTCAAGCTCCCTTCTGCCTTTGCACTCTTCGAATGATTTCCAACCATTCTGAGGGAACCTTTGGGCGCCTCCGTTACTGTTTAGGAGGCGACCGCCCCAGTCAAACTACCCGCCTGACACGGTCCTCCAGCCGGATCACGGCTGCGAGTTAGAGACTCTATACGCAAAGGGTGGTATCCCAAGGGTGTCTCCACCGAAGCTGGCGCTCCGGCTTCACAAACTCCCACCTATCCTGTACATCGCGTACAAAGCCTCAATATCAGGCTGTAGTAAAGCTCCATGGGGTCTTTCCGTCCTGTCGCGGGTAACCTGCATCTTCACAGGTACTATGATTTCACCGGGTCTCTCGTTGAGACAGTGCCCAAATCGTTACGCCTTTCGTGCGGGTCGGAACTTACCCGACAAGGAATTTCGCTACCTTAGGACCGTTATAGTTACGGCCGCCGTTTACTGGGGCTTCGGTTCAGTGCTTCTCTTGCGATGACACATCCCCTTAACCTTCCAGCACCGGGCAGGCGTCAGCCCCTATACTTCATCTTGCGATTTAGCAGAGACCTGTGTTTTTGCTAAACAGTCGTTTGGGCCTATTCACTGCGGCTTATGTTGCCATAAGCGTCCCTTCTCCCGAAGTTACGGGACCATTTTGCCGAGTTCCTTAACGAGAGTTATCCCGCGCGTCTTAGAATTCTCATCTCGCCTACCTGTGTCGGTTTGCGGTACTGGCGCCGACCTCCTCACTAGAGGCTTTTCTTGGCAGCGTGAAATCCGGTGCTTCGCCCTACGGGCTCCACGTCACAGCTCAACCTTGTATGCCGGGCGGATTTGCCAACCCGACGGCCTCGCTGCTTGTCCGTGCACTTCCAGTCGCACGGTCACCTTATCCTTCTGCGTCCCCCCATCGTTCAAACGGTGGTACGGCGGTACAGGAATATCGACCTGTTGTCCATCGCCTACGCCTTTCGGCCTCGGCTTAGGTCCAGACTAACCCTGAGCGGACGAGCCTTCCTCAGGAAACCTTAGGCTTTCGACGGAGGGGATTCTCACCCCTCTTTTCGCTACTCACACCGGCATTCTCACTTCCAAGCGCTCCACGGCTCCTCACGATACCGCTTCACTGCTGCTTGGAACGCTCTCCTACCATCCCTTACGGGATCCATAGCTTCGGTGGTATGTTTAGCCCCGTTACATTTTCGGCGCGGCGCCACTCGACTAGTGAGCTATTACGCACTCTTTGAATGGTGGCTGCTTCTAAGCCAACATCCTAGTTGTCTGTGCAGCGCCACATCCTTTTCCACTTAACATACACTTGGGGACCTTAGCTGATGGTCTGGGCTGTTTCCCTCTCGACTACGGATCTTATCACTCGCAGTCTGACTCCCGAGTACAAGTTGCTGGCATTCGGAGTTTGACTGAATTCGGTAACCCTGTGGGGGCCCCTAGTCCAATCAGTGCTCTACCTCCAGAACTCTTCACCTCGAGGCTAGCCCTAAAGCTATTTCGGAGAGAACCAGCTATCTCCAGGTTCGATTGGCATTTCACCGCTACCCACACCTCATCCCCGCACTTTTCAACGTGCGTGGGTTCGGACCTCCAGTCAGTGTTACCTGACCTTCATCCTGGACATGGGTAGATCACCTGGTTTCGGGTCTACGACGACGGACTGATGCGCCCTGTTCAGACTCGCTTTCGCTGCGGCTCCGCCTCATCGGCTTAACCTCGCCCGCCATCGTAACTCGCCGGTTCATTCTACAAAAGGCACGCCATCACCCGTGAACGGGCTCTGACTACTTGTAGGCATACGGTTTCAGGATCTCTTTCACTCCCCTTCCGGGGTGCTTTTCACCTTTCCCTCACGGTACTGGTTCACTATCGGTCACTAGGAAGTATTTAGCCTTGGGAGATGGTCCTCCCGGATTCCGACGGGGTTTCACGTGTCCCGCCGTACTCAGGATCCACTCTGGAGGGGATGGGGTTTCGGCTACAGGGCCGTCACCTTCTCTGGCCGACCTTTCCAGGTCGTTCACCTACCCTATCCCTTTGTAACTCCGTGTAGAGTGTCCTACAACCCCAGGAAGCATGCTTCCTGGTTTGGGCTGTTCCCGTTTCGCTCGCCGCTACTCAGGGAATCGAATTTTCTTTCTCTTCCTCCGGGTACTTAGATGTTTCAGTTCCCCGGGTATGCCTCACGCCACGCTATGTATTCACGTGGGTGTCCCGCCAGTCTCCCGGCGGTGGGTTCCCCCATTCGGAGATCTCTGGATCGATGTGTACTTACCACTCCCCAGAGCATTTCGCTGTTCGTCGCGTCCTTCATCGGCTCCTAGTGCCAAGGCATCCACCGTACGCCCTTTCTACCTTGATCTAGCGTCTAAGACACACGGTCCTCACGGACCATATGTGAAATTGGTTTTTGATGTCTTGATGAATCTTCAGTTTTCAAGGAACAAAAGTGGAGCCTAGCGGGATCGAACCGCTGACCTCCTGCGTGCAAGGCAGGCGCTCTCCCAGCTGAGCTAAGGCCCCGTATTAGAATTGTTCATAAAAATGGTGGGCCTAAGTGGACTCGAACCACCGACCTCACGCTTATCAGGCGTGCGCTCTAACCGGCTGAGCTATAGGCCCTCTTAGAGAGGTTTTGGTCTCTCAAAACTGAACGATGGGCAATACCACATGGGCATTTTCCTTAGAAAGGAGGTGATCCAGCCGCACCTTCCGATACGGCTACCTTGTTACGACTTCACCCCAATCATCTGCCCCA
>NZ_VWVR01000001.1:0-2973 GCF_015712685.1 Exiguobacterium sp. SRB7LM
TGAGGACCGTGTGTCTTAGACGCTAGATCAAGGTAGAAAGGGCGTACGGTGGATGCCTTGGCACTAGGAGCCGATGAAGGACGCGACGAACAGCGAAATGCTCTGGGGAGTGGTAAGTACACATCGATCCAGAGATCTCCGAATGGGGGAACCCACCGCCGGGAGACTGGCGGGACACCCACGTGAATACATAGCGTGGCGTGAGGCATACCCGGGGAACTGAAACATCTAAGTACCCGGAGGAAGAGAAAGAAAATTCGATTCCCTGAGTAGCGGCGAGCGAAACGGGAACAGCCCAAACCAGGAAGCATGCTTCCTGGGGTTGTAGGACACTCTACACGGAGTTACAAAGGGATAGGGTAGGTGAACGACCTGGAAAGGTCGGCCAGAGAAGGTGACGGCCCTGTAGCCGAAACCCCATCCCCTCCAGAGTGGATCCTGAGTACGGCGGGACACGTGAAACCCCGTCGGAATCCGGGAGGACCATCTCCCAAGGCTAAATACTTCCTAGTGACCGATAGTGAACCAGTACCGTGAGGGAAAGGTGAAAAGCACCCCGGAAGGGGAGTGAAAGAGATCCTGAAACCGTATGCCTACAAGTAGTCAGAGCCCGTTCACGGGTGATGGCGTGCCTTTTGTAGAATGAACCGGCGAGTTACGATGGCGGGCGAGGTTAAGCCGATGAGGCGGAGCCGCAGCGAAAGCGAGTCTGAACAGGGCGCATCAGTCCGTCGTCGTAGACCCGAAACCAGGTGATCTACCCATGTCCAGGATGAAGGTCAGGTAACACTGACTGGAGGTCCGAACCCACGCACGTTGAAAAGTGCGGGGATGAGGTGTGGGTAGCGGTGAAATGCCAATCGAACCTGGAGATAGCTGGTTCTCTCCGAAATAGCTTTAGGGCTAGCCTCGAGGTGAAGAGTTCTGGAGGTAGAGCACTGATTGGACTAGGGGCCCCCACAGGGTTACCGAATTCAGTCAAACTCCGAATGCCAGCAACTTGTACTCGGGAGTCAGACTGCGAGTGATAAGATCCGTAGTCGAGAGGGAAACAGCCCAGACCATCAGCTAAGGTCCCCAAGTGTATGTTAAGTGGAAAAGGATGTGGCGCTGCACAGACAACTAGGATGTTGGCTTAGAAGCAGCCACCATTCAAAGAGTGCGTAATAGCTCACTAGTCGAGTGGCGCCGCGCCGAAAATGTAACGGGGCTAAACATACCACCGAAGCTATGGATCCCGTAAGGGATGGTAGGAGAGCGTTCCAAGCAGCAGTGAAGCGGTATCGTGAGGAGCCGTGGAGCGCTTGGAAGTGAGAATGCCGGTGTGAGTAGCGAAAAGAGGGGTGAGAATCCCCTCCGTCGAAAGCCTAAGGTTTCCTGAGGAAGGCTCGTCCGCTCAGGGTTAGTCTGGACCTAAGCCGAGGCCGAAAGGCGTAGGCGATGGACAACAGGTCGATATTCCTGTACCGCCGTACCACCGTTTGAACGATGGGGGGACGCAGAAGGATAAGGTGACCGTGCGACTGGAAGTGCACGGACAAGCAGCGAGGCCGTCGGGTTGGCAAATCCGCCCGGCATACAAGGTTGAGCTGTGACGTGGAGCCCGTAGGGCGAAGCACCGGATTTCACGCTGCCAAGAAAAGCCTCTAGTGAGGAGGTCGGCGCCAGTACCGCAAACCGACACAGGTAGGCGAGATGAGAATTCTAAGACGCGCGGGATAACTCTCGTTAAGGAACTCGGCAAAATGGTCCCGTAACTTCGGGAGAAGGGACGCTTATGGCAACATAAGCCGCAGTGAATAGGCCCAAACGACTGTTTAGCAAAAACACAGGTCTCTGCTAAATCGCAAGATGAAGTATAGGGGCTGACGCCTGCCCGGTGCTGGAAGGTTAAGGGGATGTGTCATCGCAAGAGAAGCACTGAACCGAAGCCCCAGTAAACGGCGGCCGTAACTATAACGGTCCTAAGGTAGCGAAATTCCTTGTCGGGTAAGTTCCGACCCGCACGAAAGGCGTAACGATTTGGGCACTGTCTCAACGAGAGACCCGGTGAAATCATAGTACCTGTGAAGATGCAGGTTACCCGCGACAGGACGGAAAGACCCCATGGAGCTTTACTACAGCCTGATATTGAGGCTTTGTACGCGATGTACAGGATAGGTGGGAGTTTGTGAAGCCGGAGCGCCAGCTTCGGTGGAGACACCCTTGGGATACCACCCTTTGCGTATAGAGTCTCTAACTCGCAGCCGTGATCCGGCTGGAGGACCGTGTCAGGCGGGTAGTTTGACTGGGGCGGTCGCCTCCTAAACAGTAACGGAGGCGCCCAAAGGTTCCCTCAGAATGGTTGGAAATCATTCGAAGAGTGCAAAGGCAGAAGGGAGCTTGACTGCGAGACCTACAAGTCGAGCAGGGACGAAAGTCGGGCTTAGTGATCCGGTGGTTCCGCATGGAAGGGCCATCGCTCAACGGATAAAAGCTACCCTGGGGATAACAGGCTGATCTCCCCCAAGAGTCCACATCGACGGGGAGGTTTGGCACCTCGATGTCGGCTCATCGCATCCTGGGGCTGGAGTAGGTCCCAAGGGTTGGGCTGTTCGCCCATTAAAGCGGTACGCGAGCTGGGTTCAGAACGTCGTGAGACAGTTCGGTCCCTATCCGTCGTGGGCGCAGGAAATTTGAGGAGAGCTGTCCTTAGTACGAGAGGACCGGGATGGACGCACCGCTGGTGTACCAGTTGTTCCGCCAGGAGCACCGCTGGGTAGCTACGTGCGGACGGGATAAGTGCTGAAAGCATCTAAGCATGAAGCCCCCTCCGAGATGAGATTTCCCTTTGAGCAATCAAGAAAGACCCCTCAGAGACGATGAGGTAGATAGGTCATGGGTGGAAGCGTGGCGACACGTGGAGCTGAATGATACTAATCGGTCGAGGCTTTGATCTAGTCTAATGGTTTGTGTTGATGAATCCTCAGTTTT
>NZ_VWVR01000007.1:0-1439 GCF_015712685.1 Exiguobacterium sp. SRB7LM
TGCTCATTCTTACCCACCCTTACGCAGATGGGGTCACTTAATGCTTACCCGCCTAAGGGAGGATCGAGCCCGCCCTCCGCGTCATTACGGACAAAATCGGCCCTCACGACCGCTCGGGGGACGCCAGTTATCTTATCCTCTTTCAGAAGTCGCCAGTCGCTCTCTGAGTCGTTTCCACCTCGCACTCCGAGGTCGAGGTCGGCACTGCTTCCGTAGCGCCTGATACCGTCTGGTAGGCCTGTGAGAGCGTCCTTAGTCAGGTACTTTCCAACGTAGTGAGCGGCCTTCCGAACATCGTCGATAGCGCGAATATCCACGATCTCGCCGCCGCCCAGCTCGCCCCATGCTTCCGAGACGACCTTCTGGGGTAGATAGCGTGAGACGAGAGCATGAATGTGAGGTAATCCGCTTTCCTGTTCCTCGCGAACCCAGATAAAGCTAAAGTCCCCGATTTCCCGCTTCAGACGTGTTCTAAGCGCATTCCACCGATCGGTGATATGATGGTGCTGGCGCTCTTGGTTGTCCGGCGCTTTCGCCGGATCGAGTGTAAGAGTGAGTATCCGCGATAGTTCGGACCGTTCGGCCGTAATTCGCTGGATTTCCTCAATGAGATTCTGTCGCATACGGTAACCACAGGTGTAGCAGTCCCACGAATCACACCGATAGGGAGCCGTCTCCCCCTCCGGCCCCTCAAAATACATATCGTCGAAGGCCCCGGTGCAGTCGTACCGATCATTCTCGACGTTCTCGGCGTCTGTTGAGTTGTTCTTACCTAGGTCAAGTAAAGCACCGCTCACCGCGACCGCCCCCGCACCGCATGAAGATTTCCGGCTCCCGGCGGGAGCCGGCTTGGACCTCCCATACCCCGCCCACCTCCACGTACCTGCTCGCGGCGACTAAGCGCCGCTGCGCGGGCTTTCGCAACCGGCTGGTTAGCCTTAGACCCCTCCCGGAGTGTTTTTGCTTCCAGCGGGCGGAGGCATAGATGTACTAGGTCTGGGCCTCCGCCCAGTTTTCTTATGATCGCTTAGCTGCGCTGTTCGTATTCCTGGTTCAATCTCTTGGCCGCCCCGTTACGGGTCTTGTAGTATTTCGTTTCCTCGCCTTCAGCCGTTCGGACCGCATAGCTGTACTTTCCATTCGGTCGATACCACTTATCGGGAAAGCGGTCGAAAACGTCGCCCTCAGAGCCGCCTGAGTCGGATTTATTCGCTTCAGCCTCGTCTGTCTCTTTCACTTTCTCAGCGAGAAGCATTTGCGCAGTGCTTGAAACCGTCGTCATCCGCCGGTTTGACTCCTCTTCTAAGAAATCGGCTAACTGGTCGGACGCTACGAATGAGATAGTTTTGCTCATTCTTACCCACCCTTACGCAGATGGGGTCACTTAATGCTTACCCGCCTAAGGGAGGATCGAGCCCGCCCTCCGCGTCATTACGGAC
>NZ_VWVR01000008.1:0-534 GCF_015712685.1 Exiguobacterium sp. SRB7LM
TGCAATGCGATAATCCGCCAACTTTTCTCTAAGACGCCTCTGAGCCGACGCCGCCATGCAAGCCAATTCGCGCGCCTTTTTCCTGCTGATTGACGTGATCTCCTTTGGGGTGGTCGGCTATGCGCTGTACCTGCAACACGTTGAGGGCGGTTGAAGGAAGCGGCAAAACTGGGTTTTTCGATTGCTGTCATCCCGAAATCGAATGCACCCAAGCAGGCGATTGATGGGCTGGAGGTGATTGCTGTCGAGCGCATCGAGCAGGCGATTGATCGTGTGCGGGCGTTGGAAGCCTGATCCTTCAAAAATTCGCAACGATGTCGCGCGCGCCATTTGAAAATGCACGTGCCGTTGCAATGCGATAATCCGCCAACTTTTCTCTAAGACGCCTCTGAGCCGACGCCGCCATGCAAGCCAATTCGCGCGCCTTTTTCCTGCTGATTGCCGTGATCTCCTTTGGGGTGGTCGGCTATGCGCTGTACCTGCAACACGTTGAGGGCGGTTGAAGGAAGCGGCAAAACTGGGTTTTTCGATTGC
>NZ_VWVR01000002.1:0-52500 GCF_015712685.1 Exiguobacterium sp. SRB7LM
CCCGTTCCCATGCCGAACACGGAAGTTAAGCGTCTCAGCGCCGAAAGTAGTTGGGGGATCTCCCCCTGTGAGGATAGGACGTTGCCAGGCAACAACGCAGGACGACCGAGCATACGCTCGGTCGTTTTTTTGTTTTAGCGATGCTCTCGACATAGAGGCATCGCTTTTCGTTTGCCTTTTTTTAAATCAATGATAAAATATAGTCAAAAGTCAAAGATGGTCAGAGGGTGGTGGAGATGAGAAATATTTCGGATGTCATCGAACAGTATTTGAAGCAAGTCTTGAAGGAAAGTCAGGCAAACGCAATTGAAATCAAACGTCAAGATATCGCACAACGATTCGAATGTGTCCCATCCCAAATCAATTACGTCATCAACACACGTTTTACCGTCGAAAAAGGATATTTAGTAGAAAGTAAACGTGGCGGTGGCGGATATATTCGTATTCGACGCGTTATTTTACACGAAAAGCAAGATGTTCTCTCTAGTTTGATGGATATCATTCATGAACATCCACGTTTGAACGAACAGCTCGTTGAAAATGTGCTGATTCGATTGGTTGAAGAACAGATGATGCACGAACAAGAGGCGCAGTTGATCTATCATCTCTTATCAGATGAAGCATTGAACTTACAAGTTGACGATCGCTCCTATATTCGACGTCAGCAACTACTCGCGCTGATGAAAGTACTTCGTTATCGTAATGGAGGGTAAGTCGTATGCTATGCGAACGTTGTAAACAGCGACCGGCTGTCAATGAAGTCGTTGTCATGGAACAGGACGTACCCGTAAAAAAACGGCTATGTCGACAATGTACGGTAGAACTTATGACGGGCTATGTGCCAGTCGTAAAGCGCTGCCCAACCTGTCAGATGACGCGTCAAGATTTATTGCGTGTACGAAAAGCAGGATGTGCTATGTGTTATACCGTATTTCGTGATGAACTGATTAAAATCACACGTCAATATCAACAAGGACATGATCATCATATCGGTTCGGTCCCTGACCAATTACGTACACCCCATGAACGAATCGAAGAGCGGCTCGAAAAGTTGGCAGGGGAGTTGACCCGTGCTGTCGAACAAGAAGATTATGAACGAGCAGCACGCATTCAAAAAGAAATGAAGCAATTAGAAGGGCAAGGTGATGTCTAATGGAAACGTTCCTAACACATCCACTTGGTCCCAAAATGAAAGAGCGTGCCAAATTGGATGACCTGGTTGTCTCCACAAGAATCCGACTGGCACGTAACGTCAAAGACACTGTATTTTCGCCAGTCCTTTCTAAAGAAGGAGAACGTCAACTATGTGATCGCCTCGAAGGACGGTTACATGGGTTAAAGGGATTTGAATATCTTCATATGCGTGATTATGATGAAGTCACCCGACAGGCATTGATGGAAAAACATTTGATTAGTCCGGCCATTGCGACCAACGAAGAAAGTGCAGTCTTTTTAAGTGAAGATGAAACTATCAGTGTGTTGATTAACGAGGAAGATCATTTACGAATTCAGACCTTACTCCCAGGTTATCAAGTGAAAGAGGCGTTTGAATTAGCGACTCAAGTAGACGCACTGTGCGCGGAATCACTCTCATACGCCTTTGACGAACAGTTAGGCTACTTGACGACATGTCCAAGCAATATCGGAACAGGACTCCGGGCCTCGGTCATGTTACACTTACCGGGTCTCACGTTAACGGGTCGAATCAGCCCCATTTTGCGAGAACTTCGAAAACTCGGCTATACGATTCGAGGTCGTTACGGAGAAGGTAGCGATGCGGCAGGACGGTTGTTCCAGCTGTCAAATCAGCGGACATTAGGCAGTCATGAATCACAACTGTTAGCTGACTTTATGGAAGTGACAGAACAAGTGATTCAAGCAGAACGTCATGCGCGTGAAGAGCTCATCGCACATCGACAAGAAGAGTTAGAGGATCGGTTTTATCGGTCATATGGTATTTTACGATATGCCAAACTTCTTTCTTCTACGGAAGCCATTGAGCGACTATCTGATTTACATTTAGCGAGTGACTTAGGGATTTTGTCTGATTGGAGTCCGCCGAAGTTCCATGAACTCATCGTTCGGTTACAATCAGGTTTTCTACAAAAACATTTCGGGAAAACATTATCTACGCAAGAACGGGATCGAGAACGAGCGACACTTGTTCGTCGGACGTTAGATCAAGGCTTAGTTTGATCCAACTATAAGGAGGTTATGTCAATGATGTTTGGACGATTTACAGAACGAGCACAACGCGTATTAGCTTTAGCACAAGAGGAAGCCGTACGTCTTGGCCATCATAATATTGGTACAGAACATATTTTATTAGGATTGGTTCGTGAAGGAGAAGGAATCGCAGCAAAAGCGCTCTTCGCCCTTGGATTGACCTCTGAAAAAATCCAACAAGAAGTAGAATCATTGATTGGACGTGGTTCAGAGAATGGATCGACAATTCATTACACACCGCGTGCGAAAAAGGTCATTGAGCTCTCGATGGATGAGGCTCGGAAATTGGGACACTCTTACGTCGGAACGGAACACATCCTTCTAGGATTGATTCGTGAAGGAGAAGGGGTCGCGGCACGCGTCCTCAATAACCTTGGAATCAGTTTGACGAAAGCACGCCAACAAGTGTTGCAACTTCTCGGGAACACGGAGTCATCTTCAAATGCTTCGCAACCTGGGGCGAGCGCCGCAACACCAACGCTTGACGGATTGGCACGCGATTTGACACAACAAGCGCGCGAGTCTCGTTTGGATCCGGTCATCGGACGCGCAGGCGAAATTCAACGTGTCATCGAAGTGTTGTCGCGTCGGACGAAGAACAACCCGGTTCTAATTGGGGAACCAGGGGTCGGGAAAACAGCGGTCGTCGAAGGTCTCGCTCAGCAAATCATCAACAACGAGGTACCTGAAACGCTTCGAAACAAACGCGTCATGGTGCTCGATATGGGAACGCTTGTCGCAGGTACGAAATATCGTGGTGAATTCGAAGATCGCTTGAAAAAAGTGATGGACGAAATTCGTCAAGCCGGTAACGTCATTCTCTTCATCGATGAGTTACACACATTGATTGGTGCGGGTGGTGCAGAAGGTGCAATCGACGCCTCTAACATTCTTAAGCCGTCATTGGCTCGCGGTGAACTTCAATGTATCGGGGCGACTACACTAGATGAATACCGGAAGTACATCGAAAAAGATGCAGCGCTTGAGCGCCGCTTCCAACCGATTCAAGTGAACGAACCGACAACAGAAGAAGCTGAACAAATCCTACTCGGGTTACGCGATCGCTATGAAGCACACCACCGTGTGACAATTACAGATACGGCGATTCATGAGGCGGTCGTCCTTTCTGACCGTTACATCTCCGATCGTTTCTTGCCGGATAAGGCGATCGACCTCGTCGACGAGGCGGCATCAAAAGTACGACTTCGCTCATTCACGGCACCACCGAATTTGAAAGAGTTGGAATCCCGTCTCGAATCGATTCGTAAAGAGAAAGACTCTGCCGTTCAAAGCCAAGAGTTTGAAAAAGCAGCTTCCCTTCGCGATACGGAACAGAAGTTACGCGATGAGTTAGAAGAGTTGAAAGCAGAATGGCAGAACAAGCAAGGTAACGAAAAACTTGAAGTGACGAAAGAAGATATCGCTCAAGTTGTTGCGAACTGGACAGGTGTACCGGTCACGAAGATTGCCGAGGAAGAGACAGACCGTCTCCTCAAACTCGAATCGATTCTTCACAACCGTGTCATCGGTCAAGACGATGCGGTGAAATCCATTTCCCGTGCGATCCGTCGCGCCCGGGCCGGATTGAAAGATCCGAAACGTCCAATCGGGTCATTCATCTTCCTCGGACCGACCGGAGTCGGGAAAACAGAGCTCGCCCGTGCAGTTGCCGAAGCAATGTTTGGCGATGAAGATGCCATCATTCGAATCGACATGTCCGAGTACATGGAAAAACATGCGACGAGCCGTCTCGTCGGTTCGCCTCCTGGTTATGTTGGTTACGAAGAAGGCGGTCAATTGACTGAAAAAGTGCGTCGGAAACCTTACTCGGTTATCCTACTCGATGAAATCGAAAAAGCGCACCCAGAAGTATTCAACATCTTGCTTCAAGTGTTAGACGACGGTCGCTTGACGGATTCGAAAGGTCGCACAGTCGACTTCCGAAACACAGTCATCATCATGACGTCTAACGTCGGAGCCGCAGCGCTTCAACGAAACAAATATGTAGGATTCACAGTGGAAGATGATGTGAAACGTGAATATACGGAAATGAAGGACAAAGTACTCGAGGAATTGAAGAAAGCGTTCCGACCTGAGTTCTTGAACCGGATTGATGAAATCACGGTATTCCATTCACTTCAAAAAGAGCACATTCAAGAAATTATCAAACTTATGGCAGAGACACTTAAGAAACGTCTCGCCGAACAAGGTGTTGATTTCAGCTTGACGGATGCGGCACTCGATAAAATTGCCGATGTCGGCTACGATCCGGAATACGGGGCTCGTCCTCTCCGTCGTGCCCTTCAACGGGAAGTGGAGGACCGCCTCTCAGAAGCAATGCTCGGCGGCACAATCGCTAGAGGCAGTAAAGTTGCGCTCGACGTACAAGATGGAGAGTTCGTCGTTCGTAACGAAGGTGTAGTTCAGTAAAACATTCAGCTCCCTCGTCGTTTAGAGGGAGCTTTTTTAGACAGGAAGGGAACTTATGGCAAAAATTAAAACGAAATACGTCTGCCAATCGTGCGGATATGAATCAGCCAAGTGGATGGGGCGTTGTCCGGGTTGTAATGAATGGAATACGCTCGTCGAAGAGTTTGTAGAAGAGAAGAAAGCCAAACGTGGAGCGGCCTTTGTGCATAGTTCATCGCGACAATTGAAACCGGAACGCTTAGCGAACGTCGTCTCGCAAGAAGAGACGCGCGTGCATACGAATAGTCGTGAATTTGACCGTGTCCTCGGCGGTGGGATTGTCCCAGGTTCACTCGTTTTAGTCGGCGGGGACCCGGGAATCGGGAAGTCGACCATTCTGTTACAGGTTAGCGCTCACTTAGCTCATAGTGGTAAAAAGGTGTTATACATCTCGGGGGAGGAATCTCTCAAACAGACAAAACTTCGTGCGGAACGGCTCGGTTTACCGACCGATGACTTGTTCGTGCTCGCTGAGACGGACATGTTGATGATCGAACGGGTTATTGATGAGGAGCAACCTGGATTTGTCATCATTGACTCGATTCAAACGGTATATATGGATGAGATTCAATCGGCGCCAGGGAGCGTGTCACAAGTTCGAGAATGTACGGCCGCCCTCATGAAAATTGCGAAAACGCGAGGGATTGCGGTCTTCATCGTCGGTCACGTGACGAAGCAAGGGTCGATTGCCGGTCCGCGCTTACTTGAACATATGGTCGATGCGGTACTTTATTTTGAAGGGGAGCGTCATCATACGTTCCGTATTTTACGTGCGGTGAAAAACCGTTTTGGATCGACGAACGAGATTGGAATTTTCGAGATGAAAGAGAGCGGACTAGAGGAAGTGCTTAATCCATCTGAAATATTCTTGGAGGAACGCACTGCGGGCGTATCGGGTTCGACCGTTGTCGCCTCGATGGAAGGTACGCGGACGGTACTCGTGGAACTCCAAGCACTCATCTCTCCGACATCGTTCGGGAACCCGAGACGTATGGCCACGGGCATTGATCAAAACCGAGTCGCGCTGCTCATGGCCGTGCTCGAAAAACGTTCCGGTCTCTTGCTTCAGACGCAGGATGCGTACTTGAAAGCAGCCGGTGGCGTCAAACTGGACGAACCGGCGATCGACCTTGCGATTTGTATCTCGATTGCCTCGAGTTTCCGCGATCGTCCGACCCGTCCGACGGATGTCTGCATCGGTGAGGTCGGATTGACCGGAGAAGTGAGACGGGTTTCCCGAATCGAGCAACGTGTCGCCGAGGCGGCAAAACTAGGTTTTACACGGGCCATCATCCCGAAAAATAACATGGGGGGATGGACCGCTCCGGCAGGGATTGAAGTCGTCGGGGTCGGAACAGTGGACGAAGCACTCCAGTTGGCGATTCCGTTCTAACGGGTCGCCACTGGCAGTTTTTAACGCTTTGTAACGAACGTGATTGAAAAAATCGTGTTACAATGAAAGTGTTATTTTTTGAAATTTTATTTCATATAGAAGGAGGTGGAATGAGTGAAGATTGCTGTACGAATCGGATTTATTTTGATTGGACTCGTCGTGGGTTGGTTCGGAATCATCGAAGCGACGCTTTTATTAGCAGACCTTGGCATGAATGTGCCGGAGTGGTTAACGATTCCATACGTAGCAAGTTTGATTGGTGGACTTATCTTCTTCATTCTTAGTTTATTCTTAACAGATGGTGTTGTTGCATTTATTCGTTTTGTCGAAGAACGGCTCGTCCGTTTACCGGTAGGGGATATCTTATTCGGTTCGATCGGTCTCATCATCGGGCTCTTGATTGCCTTTTTGATTAGTGTATCGCTTGAAGTCACGAATATTTTCTTACTGAGTAAAATCGTCCCGATTTTTGTCACGGCCCTGTTTGGTTACTTTGGTTTCGCGGTCGGCTATCGGAAGCGTAACGAATGGATCAAACT
Source organism: Exiguobacterium sp. SRB7LM (assembly GCF_015712685.1). Lineage (GTDB taxonomy): Bacteria > Bacillota > Bacilli > Exiguobacteriales > Exiguobacteriaceae > Exiguobacterium > Exiguobacterium profundum. The sequence continues at coordinate 6,628 of NZ_VWVR01000002.1, forward strand.
ATTTGTGAAGAGCGAACGGGAAAAGCCTGCGGCTGAACCGGTCCAACGCTCTAATGATAAGATTTTAGACACGAGCGTCATCATCGATGGTCGAATCGCGGATATTGCGACGACTGGATTCGTGGAAGGAACATTGATTGTGCCCCAGTTCGTCATCGGCGAACTGCAATACATCGCCGACTCCTCGGATACGTTGAAGCGGAATCGTGGACGTCGTGGACTGGACATCTTGAAGGAACTACAAGAGAACAAGCGCATCCAGGTTGAAATTTATGATGGAGACTTCGAAGACGTACCGGAAGTCGACATCAAATTGATTAAACTAGCTGAACTGAAAAACGGGATTGTTGTTACGAATGACTACAACTTAAATAAAGTGTGTGAGGTACGAAATGTACCGGTCTTGAACATCAATGATTTGGCGAACGCCGTCAAACAGATTGTCATTCCTGGTGAAGAGATGGTCGTGACAGTTATTAAAGAAGGAAAAGAGCAGAATCAAGGGGTTGCTTACCTTGAGGATGGGACAATGGTTGTCGTGGAGGGCGGACGTAAATTGATTTCGAAGACGCTTCCTGTCGTTGTGACGAGTGTCTTACAAACGTCTGCAGGCCGTATGATTTTTGCCCGTCCGGAATAACGGATCAAAAAGAGACGCGAGAGCGCTCTCTTTTTTCACGAAGAGAGGTATTAACATGGTAGCTTATACAGTTGTCATCCCGGCTGCGGGAAGAGGGAAGCGGATGGGTGCGGATGCGAATAAGTTGATGCTGACGCTCCGTGACAAACCGATTATTGCTTGGACGTTACAGGCGTTCGATACCGATCCGTGGTGCGAACGAATGGTGTTAGCCATCCGGCCAGAAGAACGGGACTGGTTCGAGGCGATGACGTCACAGATGAAGACGCCGGTTACATACGTAGCAGGAGGGGAAGAACGACAACAGAGTGTCCATGCAGGACTGAAGGTTGTTGCACCCGATACGATTGTGATGATTCATGACGGTGCGCGTCCGTTTGTAAAACGTGAACAGTTGCATCAAGTGGCTGAAGCGGCACTGCAAGGTGGTGCCATCTTGGCGGTACCCGTTAAAGATACTGTCAAACAAGTTCAACGTCATCACATCGAACGCACCGTTCCCCGTGAAAACTTATGGTTGGCACAAACGCCGCAAGCCTTTCAGGCGAAAGCGATTTTGGCGGCACATGAACGAGCGGTCGAACAACAGGTGATGGGAACGGATGATGCCAGTTTGTTTGAGTGGCTCGGCGAATCGGTACAAGTGGTCCTTGGGGACTATCACAACATCAAAATGACGACGCCCGAAGATTTATTGTTCGGCGACGCGATTTTAGCGAAGGAGGAATTACAATGAGAATTGGTCAAGGCTTTGATGTACACGCATTTGCAGAAGGACGTCCGTTAATCTTAGGGGGAATCGAAATCCCACATGAGCGTGGACTTCTCGGTCATTCTGATGCGGACGTGTTACTCCATACGATTGCGGATGCGGCACTTGGAGCAATTGCGGCAGGTGATATCGGGAAACACTTCCCGGATACGGATCCGGAATTTAAAGATGCAGATTCGAAAGTATTGCTTCGTCACGTCTGGCAGCTCGTGAAAGATCAAGGCTACGTTCTCGGAAATGTAGATGCGACGGTCATGGCTCAACGTCCGAAACTTCGTCCTTACATTGATGAGATGCGCGCGGTCATTGCCGAACTTCTTGAGGCGGACATCGAGCAGGTGAACGTGAAAGCGACGACGACGGAGAAACTGGGCTTCACGGGACGCGAAGAAGGGATTGCGGCGCAAGCGGTCATCTTACTCAACCGGGCTTGACAGAAATGGTATACTATTTGGGCAGAAGAGAAGAAAGGTGGAACTATTATGAGTGAAGTGCGTGTACGCTATGCGCCTAGTCCGACGGGGCATCTCCATATCGGAAATGCGCGGACGGCGTTGTTTAACTACTTATTTGCTCGCCATGCTGGCGGAAAAATGATTCTTCGGATTGAAGACACTGACCAGAAACGGAATGTGTTGAACGGTGTCGAGAGTCAGATGAAATACTTGGAATGGCTCGGCATCGACTGGGATGAAGGTCCAGGGCGTGACGGAGACTACGGTCCGTATTACCAAATGGAGCGTCTTGCGATTTATGAGAAATACGTCAATGAGTTGATGAGCAAAGGCCTTGCTTATAAATGCTACATGACCTCGGAGGAGCTTGAAGCAGAGCGTGAAGCACAAATCGCACGTGGGGAGGCACCACGTTACTCGGGTGCGCACCGTAACCTCACCGTTGAAGAACGTGAAGCGTTTGAAGCGGAAGGGCGTAAACCGTCTATTCGGATTCGTGTGCCGGAAGGCGTGACGTATAAATGGACAGATGTCGTCAAAGGAGACGTCTCGTTTGAATCGAAAGATTTCGGTGACTGGGTCATCGTGAAACAGGACGGCATTCCAACGTACAACTTCGCAGTTGTCGTGGACGACCATTTGATGAAGATCAGTCACGTGTTGCGTGGGGACGACCATATCGCGAACACACCAAAACAGATGATGGTCTATGACGCACTCGGTTGGGACTATCCTGAATTCGGTCACATGACGCTCATCTACAACGACCAACATAAAAAGTTATCAAAACGGGACGAATCGATCATTCAGTTCATCGAACAATATGCGGATCTCGGCTACTTGCCAGCAGCGCTCTTCAACTTCATTTCGCTCCTTGGCTGGTCACCCGTCGGGGAAGAAGAAATCTTCTCGAAAGAAGAGTTCATTGAAATGTTTGATGCGAAACGTTTGTCGAAGAGTCCGGCAGTTTTTGACCAACAAAAACTTTCTTGGATCAACAGTGTATACATGAAGAAGGCCACGCTTGACGAAGTGGTGGCACTCAGTTTACCATTCTTACAAGAAGCAGGACGATTACCCGAGGCGGTATCTATTGAGGAAGCGGATTGGGCGACAAACTTGATTGCATTGTATAAAGAACAAATGACGCACGGAGCAGAAATCGTCGCGTTGACAGACTTGTTCTTCAAAGATGAAATCGAGTATGACGAGGAAGCGAACGCTGTCCTTTCAGGTGAAACGGTACCTGCTGTTCTTGCAGAGTTCAAACAGCAGCTCGAAGCAATCGAAGACTTCATTCCGGAAGCGATTAAAGCGGCGACAAAAGCGACGCAAAAAGCTACCGGTCAAAAAGGGAAGAACTTGTTCATGCCAATCCGTGTCGCGACGACAGGACAAACACATGGACCAGAACTCCCGAACGCCATTTCGTTAATCGGAAAAGAGCGTGTGTTGAAGCGTCTGACAACTCTATTAGCGTAATAAAGGCATCGATGAGGAAAGTAAGCGGTACGACACGTTGCAGAGACTAGAACCTAGGCTGGGAGTTCTAGATGTGTCCCCCGAAGAAGTGCACCTCGGAGCCGTCTCGGCGATATGTAGTCGAGACCGTGACTCGGCGTTAACGAGACTTGAGAGGGGAACGCATTTTCCCAAACAGAGTGGAACCGCGCTTACGGCGTCTCTGTGCCTTGGCACAGGGGCGTCTTTGTTTTTGTATAAGAAAAGGAGATATCGATTATGGGATTTTGGAGCAGTGTACGCGAAGACTTGCGGACTGTCCTGGAACTAGACCCTGCCGCTCGTTCGAAAGTAGAAGTGGCACTGACTTACCCAGGCCTTCACGCCATATGGGCACATCGCATCGCGCACGGATTATGGAAACGTAACATGAAACTGGTGGCCAAATTATTAGCCCAATTCAGTCGTTGGTTGACCGGGATTGAAATTCATCCGGGGGCGGTGCTTGGGGACCGCGTGTTCATCGATCACGGTTTCGGTGTCGTCATCGGTGAGACGGCGATTATCGGGAATGACGTCACCATCTATCAAGGCGTCACCCTGGGTGGAACGGGGAAAGAGAAAGGGAAGCGTCACCCGACAATCGGGAGTGACGTGCTTATTTCAGCGGGGGCGAAAGTACTTGGGAACATCACGGTCGGCGATTGCGTCAAAATCGGAGCGAGCTCGGTCGTATTGAACGATGTGCCGTCTGATTCGACCGTGGTCGGAATTCCAGGTCGTGTCGTCATCCGAAACGGTAAGCGTGTGAAGCAACATGATCTAGATCATCGTTTCCCAGATCCGGACCGCGAATGCCAAGAACGCTTAGAAGCGGCAGTGGATGAACTACAACAAAAATTAGCGACGCTTGAAAAGCGGATGGAGGAGAAGACACATGATTCAGCTGTACAACAGTCTCACGAATAAAAAAGAACCGTTTGTCCCGATTGTTCCGGGTAAAGTATCGATGTACGTATGCGGCCCGACCGTTTACAACTACATTCATGTCGGAAACGCCCGTCCGGCGATCGCCTTCGATACGGTTCGTCGCTACTTGACGTATCGTGGGTATGAGGTCAAATACGTCTTGAACTTCACAGACGTGGATGACAAGATCATTCGTACGGCGAATGAATTAGGAGAAGACACAGAGACGCTGACGAATCGCTATATCGAGGCATATTTAGCAGATACAGGGGCACTTAACGTTCAACCGGCAGACGTGCATCCGCGTGTTACCGATACGATGGTAGAAATCATCGAATTCATTCGTCAATTAGAGACGGAAGGGTTCGCTTATGAATCAGAAGGAGACGTGTATTTCCGGACGAAGAAGTTTGAGACTTACGGAAAATTGAGTCAGCAATCGATTGAAGATTTGCGGGCCGGGTCACGTGTCGATGTCGGGGAGAAGAAAGAAGACCCGCTCGACTTCGTCTTATGGAAAGCGGCTAAACCGGATGAACCATCATGGGATAGTCCGTGGGGCAAAGGACGTCCGGGTTGGCATATCGAATGCTCGGCGATGGCGAAAAAACATCTCGGGACAACAATTGATATTCACGCGGGCGGGCATGATTTGAAATTCCCACACCACGAGAACGAGATTGCTCAGTCAGAAGCTTGCAACCATGCGAAGTTCGCCAACTATTGGTTGCATAACGGCTTCATTAACATTGAAAATGAGAAGATGTCTAAGTCGCTCGGAAACTTCCTCCTCGTCCATGAGGCGTTGAAAGAAGTCGACCCGATGGTCCTGCGCTTCTTCATGCTGTCTGTCCATTATCGTCACCCGATCAACTATAGCCGAGAATTGATTGAACAAGCGGCGAACGGCTGGAGCCGAATCAAGGAAGCTTATCAAAATATTGAATATCGCTTGTCGGTAACAGCTGGACTTGGAGAGGCGAGCGAGTCGATGGAACGGAAGCTTGAATCCATCAAGGCATCTTTCATCGAATCAATGGATGATGATATCAATACGGCCAACGCCGTGACCGTCCTCTTTGACTTGGCACGGGAAGCGAACATTTATGCGAAGGCCGATCATGTGGCAAAAGCGACGCTTGAACAGGTCCTGTCGCTATTTGATGAATTGACGGGTGTCCTCGGCTTGACGTTGGCAGAAGAAAAAGAACTATTGGATGCCGAGATCGACCAATTGATTCAAGAACGGAACGACGCACGGGCGGCACGTAATTTTGCCCGGGCTGACGAGATTCGTGATTTACTAAAAGAACAAAACATCCAACTCGAAGACACGGCCCAAGGGGTTCGGTGGAAGCGGTTATGATGCAACCGAAACAAATGAATGCACTTGCGCTCGCCTACATGGGAGACGTGGTATACGAAATGGCTGTACGGAGACGCCTGCTCGAGAAAGGATTGACGCGCCCGAATGACTTGCACCGGGGCGCGGTCCGCTACGTCAATGCACGGGCGCAGGCGAGCGTCGTGACATTTTGGTTAGAGACGGATGCGTTGACGGAAGAGGAACAGGCTGTCGTCAGACGTGGAAAGAATGCGAAATCAGGATCGGTTCCGAAACGGGTCGATGTGCACACGTATCGTTATTCCACGGCGTTCGAGGCACTGATTGGGTATATCTATTTGACAGAAAGAAGGGATCGTCTTGAAGAACTCATCAAACAAGCGTTCGAACGACTCGAAGCCGAGTCGACCGAAACGACATGACGGAAATCGGGGAGCGGAGAAACGAACGTTTGACCGCCCTCGTGGGGAACGACCAGATCGCGCGCGTCGCCAAAAGGCAGAACGCCCTGACTATAAGGAAGTCGATGTGATGGAGGAAGGGATTGACTTCCTTTACGGTCGTAACCCGGTACTCGAGGCACTGCGAAGTGGTCGGGATATGAATAAAGTATTCATTATGGAAGGTCAGCAAAAGGGACCACTCGCTCAAATCATCGCGATGGCGAACGAAGCATCGGTCCAAGTGTCATTCGTCCCAAAAACGAAACTTGAGAAGATGGCTGGCAGTGAACATCACCAAGGAGTCGTTGCGGCGGTTGCGGCTTATGAATACAAAACAGTCGAAGACATGTTCGCTCTCGCAGCTTCGAAAGAGGAGACACCGCTCTTCATTTTGCTAGATGAGCTCGAAGACCCGCACAATCTCGGTTCGATTCTACGGACCGCCGATGCCGTTGGCGCACATGGGATCATCATTCCGAAACGTCGCTCGGTCGGTTTGACTCAAACGGTTGCTAAAGCCTCGACCGGGGCCATTGAGCATATTCCGGTGGCGCGTGTGACGAACTTGACACGGACACTTGAAGAGTTGAAGGAAAAAGGATTGTGGGTCGTCGGGACCGATGCGAAAGAAAGTCAGGACTATCGTCGATTGGATGGAAATATGCCACTCGTTGTGGTCATTGGAAGTGAGGGCAAGGGGATGAGCCGACTCGTGCGCGAATCGTGCGACTTCCTTGTTCATTTACCGATGGTCGGTCATGTCACGTCACTCAATGCATCTGTTGCAGCGGCGCTCCTTCTGTATGAGGTGCATCGCTCACGTCATCCATTGGCATGAGTATCCTGAAGCGCGAGCTCCTTCTTGTCGACGGATATAATATCATCGGCGCGTGGCCTCACTTGAGAAGTCTCCGCGACGTAGATTTTGAACAGGCACGCAATCTGTTGATTGAGGCGATGGCAGAATATCAGGCTGTGTCCGGCAAAGAGGTCACCATCGTGTTTGACGCCCACATGCGCTATGGTCGTGAATCCAAAGAGAAGCGGAGTCGGGTCGACGTTGTCTATACGAAAGAAAATGAGACAGCGGACGAATGGATTGAGCGGCGTGCCCATGAATTAGTGGATGACCGGCTCATTACACTATTCGTTGCGACGAACGATTTCACGGAGCAGTGGGTCATCTTTGGTCAAGGCGCATTGCGCGTTCCGGCAACCGAACTGTTGAAAGATTGGAAGCATGCGAAAACACTGATTGAGCAACAGCGCGTGTCGCTAGAGAAAGAACAAGCAAATCGGAAGACGATTGATATTCCACCACATATTCAAGCAAAGTTTGAAGAAATGCGACGTCGCAAATCAAAAGGTGATTGAAATCACGGACGAGTTCATGAAATGGACTCGTCTTTGTTTCGATTTTGACATTTTTTTGCAAAGGAATGTTGTATACTATTACATATATGAGTTACACAGTATTCAATTGACGGAATTTTTAGAAATTTGTTTGACGCATAGGAGTAGGGAGCCCTATAATGGGACACAACCTTACATAGTTCAGGATCAATCGCCGGGGGGGTAACGAGCATGAACGGATGGCCGTACGAACAGTTTGAAAAAATGTCAGACGAAGAGTTGGTCTTATTGGCGCGCAACGAAGGGGATAGCGACGCGCTCGAGTTTTTGATTGAACGATACCGGTATTTTGTGCGAGCGAAGGCACGTTCATACTTTTTGATTGGTGCAGATCATGAGGACATCGTCCAAGAGGGGATGATCGGCCTTTATAAAGGTGTGCGTGATTATAAAGACGAGCGACTTGCGTCATTCAAAAGCTTTGCCGAGATGTGCATTACCCGCCAGATGATCACGGCAATCAAGACGGCGACACGCCAAAAACATATTCCGCTCAATTCATATGTGTCACTCGATAAACCAATTTTTGATGAAGAATCTGACCGGACGTTGCTCGATGTCATCTTGCCACCACATCCGACTGACCCACAAGAATTGATCGTGACACAGGAAGAACAGTCGTTCATGGAAGCGAAGATGGATGAGATCTTGAGTGACCTCGAACGGAAAGTCTTGCGTCTTTATTTAGACGGGCGCTCTTATCAAGAGATTTCAGACGACCTTGATCGTCATGTCAAATCGATCGATAATGCGTTACAGCGCGTGAAGAAGAAATTCGAGCGTCATGTCGACGTCCGGATGCTCACGAGCTAACCGATTATTGACCGCGTGCCTCCTATGTGATACTTTAAAAGCAGCGCCTTGTCCGTAGACGCCATTTACAGGAGGCGTTTTTTTTTCGCTCTTTTTTAAGAGAGAGTAGTCGAAAGGGGCGCTTATGAATGGCAAAGAAAGTAAGTCTCGCTTGCTCAGAATGCGGGTCTCGAGAGTACTCGACGACAAAAAAAGATGGCGTGTCGACACGGCTTGAAATGAAGAAGTTTTGTCGCCGCTGTAACGCGCATACGCTGCATCGGGAATCAAAGTAACGTAGATTGGCATTCAATGTAGGAGGAAGCTACCATGAACTTTTTGCGCGACGTATGGAAAGAGTTGAAGAAAACGAGTTGGCCGACTCGTAAAGAACTCACGAAATATACCATTACTGTCATCGCGACTGTTGTCGTGATTGGCCTGTTCGTGTTCGGCGTAGATACTGGGGTCAGTTATCTCGTCAATTTATTGATTAACTAAGGAAGAGGTGAAAGCCGTGGAGAAACAATGGTTTGTTGTCCAGACGTACTCAGGTTTTGAGAATAACGTCAAAGAAAACCTAGAACGTCGAATCGGTTCGATGAACATGGAAGATAAAATTTTCCGCGTCCTCGTCCCGACTGAAACGACGCAAGAAGAAGTCACATTGAAAAGTGGCGAGAAGAAAATCAAAGAACGTGAAGTCAAAAGTTTCCCGGGCTATGTGTTCGTAGAGATGGTCATGACTGACGATTCATGGTATGTTGTCCGCAACACGCCAAACGTCACCGGCTTCCTCGGTTCAACGGGTGGTGGGGCAAAACCAATCCCACTCCAACCGGACGAAGTGACAAACGTCTTGTCACAAATGGGACTCATCGAGAAGAAAGATCGTTACAACTATGAACTCGGTGACCTTGTCCGCGTGAAAGAAGGCGCATTTGAGAACTTTGAAGGAACAATCGACGAGATTGAAGCCGACAAAGAGAAGCTCAAAGTCGTGGTCGACATGTTCGGTCGTGAAACAAAAATTGAGCTTGATTTCGAACAAGTTCAGAAAATTAACTAAACCCACTTGCTAATCCGTAAAACGGATGGTACAATCGAAAATGTTTGATGTTGTGCTTTATTTCGGTACAAACTCGACCTAATAGATTGAGTGGGAGGGCGCACAACGTCCAAGAAACCACATTTTAGACTTAAGGAGGTGTGTCTCGTGGCGAAAAAAGTTTCTAAACTCGTTAAACTTCAAATCCCAGCTGGTAAAGCAAACCCAGCTCCACCAGTAGGTCCAGCACTTGGTCAAGCAGGTGTTAACATCATGGGATTCTGTAAAGAGTTCAACGCTCGTACACAAGACCAAGCCGGATTGATTATTCCTGTAGTCATCACGGTATACGAAGATCGTTCGTTTACATTCATTACGAAAACTCCACCAGCTGCAGTTCTCTTGAAGAAAGCTGCTGGTATCGAGAGTGGTTCTGGTGAACCAAACCGTAAGAAAGTAGCAACGGTTAAGCGTGACAAAGTTCGCGAAATCGCTGAACTTAAAATGCCTGACCTTAACGCATCATCTGTAGAAACAGCGATGCTTATGGTTGAAGGTACTGCACGTAGTATGGGTATTGTAATCGAAGACTAATTGCTAGTCTCTGGGGTTGTCGGTGAATACTGCTCACCTTCAATCCCTTCATTATGTGGGAGGAAATTCCGCTAACCACAAGGAGGAAAAGATCATGGGTAAAAAACACCAAGAAGCAGCTAAGCTTGTTGACCGCACGAAGTCATACGACCTCGCTGAAGCTGTCGAGCTCGTTCAAAAAACAGCTACTGCTAAATTCGATGAAACAATCGAAGTTGCTGTCCGTCTCGGCGTAGATCCGAAGAAAGCAGACCAACAAATCCGTGGTGCCGTTGTACTTCCACACGGTACTGGTAAAACACAAAAAGTTCTCGTCTTCGCAAAAGGTGAGAAAGTGAAAGAAGCGGAAGCTGCTGGAGCAGACTACGTTGGCGACGCTGAGTACATCAACAAAATCCAACAAGGATGGTTCGACTTCGATGTAATCGTTGCGACACCTGACATGATGGGTGAAGTTGGTAAACTTGGTCGTGTTCTCGGACCTAAAGGCCTCATGCCTAACCCGAAAACAGGAACAGTTACTTTCGACGTAGAAAAAGCAATCGCGGATATCAAAGCTGGTAAAGTTGAATACCGTGTTGATAAAGCTGGTAACATCCACGTTCCAGTTGGTAAGAAATCATTTGAAGCATCTAAACTCTCTGAGAACATCGAGACAATTCTCGAAACACTCATGAAAGTGAAGCCTGCTACTGCAAAAGGAACTTACCTTAAAAACATCTCGCTTTCATCTACAATGGGTCCTGGGATCCGTGTAGCGACTGCAGATTTCCTTAAGTAATCTTGTTGAAATAAATTGTTGACAACGTGTGACGCCGCTGATAAAGTAATACACGTTCAACCGAATATGTTGGATTACCGTAGACAGAAGGTGGACATCGGTCCGTAAACCCTTCCGAGGTGTCTTTGCTCGAACTTGAGCCTGTTGTCACAGGTTTACTTTCAAACAATTACGCCCTCGTATGTCTTCATACGAGGGATTTCTTTTGGAGAGCAGCCTCTCGTCCGGTATAAGAATTGACTAGGAGGTGCAAACACATGGCAAACGAAAAAATCGTAGCTCAGAAATCGGCACTCGTCGATGAAATCGCTGAGAAAATGCAAGCGAGCGTTGGAACAGTTGTTGTTGACTACCGTGGACTTACAGTTGAAGAAGTGACTACACTCCGTAAATCACTCCGTGACGCTGGAATCGAGTTCAAAGTTTACAAGAACGGTCTTCTTCGCCGCGCAGCTACTCAGTCGAACTTCGAAGGTCTTGACGAAGTCTTCACTGGTCCTACAGCAATCGCCTTCTCTAAAGAAGACGTTATTGCTCCAGCGAAGATCTTGAACGACTTCTCGAAAGAGCACAAAGCGCTCGAACTTAAAGGCGGAATCATCGAAGGTAAAGTTTCTTCACTCGAAGAAATCAAAGCCCTTGCAGAACTTCCATCACGCGATGGTCTTCTCTCGATGCTTCTCAGCGTACTTCAAGCTCCAATCCGTGGGCTCGCAGTCGCAACAAATGCAATCGCAGAACAAAAAGAAGAGCAATCAGCTTAATTTTTGTCGCGTAGCGTAACTCAAAAAAACTTTTTCACAACATCAAAGGAGGAAAACCATAATGGCTTTCAACAAAGAGCAATTCATCGAAGACCTCAAATCAATGACGGTTCTCGAACTTAACGAACTCGTAAAAACAATCGAAGAAGAATTCGGCGTATCGGCAGCAGCTCCAGTAGCAGTTGCAGGTGCTGGCGCAGGCGCAGCAGCTGAAGAGAAAACTGAATTCGACGTAATCCTCACAAACGCTGGCGCTGGTAAAATCAACGTCATCAAAGCTGTTCGTGAAATCACAGGTCTCGGTCTTAAAGAAGCAAAAGCACTCGTTGACGGAACTCCAGCTCCAGTCAAAGAAGGCGTTTCTAAAGAAGACGCTGACGCAATCAAAGCTAAGCTTGAAGAAGCTGGCGCATCTGTTGAAGTTAAGTAATTCTACTTCACAACCTATAGAAGCTCGCCATGGCGAGCTTCTTTTATTTCCTTGAAGAATGGGTTAGGAGGTTCAACGCATGGGAGATCATTACTATACGAACGATCCACGTTCGGAAAGTGCCCCGGAGACATGGACGTACGAGTTGCGAGGGAAACAGTATCATTTCACTTCGGACCGCGGTGTGTTCTCGAAAGGGTCGGTCGATTTTGGGTCACGTCTTTTAATTGAAACGTTTGAGATGCCTGATGTGTCGGGACGTATTTTAGATGTAGGCTGCGGCTATGGTCCGATGGGGATCTCGCTTGCCGATGCCTCTGGGCGTGAGGCCTTGCTCATTGATGTGAATGAGCGTGCGCTGGCGCTCTCTGAGCAAAACGCCGCCCGTAATGGAGTGACGGTCGAAACACGGCTTTCTCACGCGTATGACGCGGTGGGGGGAGAACGGTTTGCCGCCATTGTCACCAATCCGCCGATTCGTGCGGGGAAACAAGTCGTCCATACGATCTTGCGTGAAGCACATACGCACCTCGTCGATGGAGGAGCAATCTATGTCGTCATTCAAAAGAAACAAGGAGCACCTTCTGCTAAAAAGTTATTAGAAGAGGTGTTTGGTCAAGTTGAAACGATCGCGAAAGAAAAAGGTTACTTTATTTTCCGAGCAATTCGGTCTTGACAAACGGTGAAGTCTTGTTGACTCGCTATAACGTATATGCTAACATTATAAAATGCCATTGGAATGGAATTCGCTTGAAACTGCCGTGTCTGCCGCTTTTTAGAGACGGAAAACGAGCGACATTCAATGACAATGTTCGATTATTACGCCCGAAAAATTCGCTAAAGAATTGGGGGTCTGAGAGGTGAATCAGTTGACTGGTCAACTTGTTCAGTACGGTCGTCACCGTCAGAGAAGAAGCTTTGCCCGTATCAGTGAGGTATTAGAGCTTCCGAATTTGATTGAAATTCAAACTGCTTCTTATGAGTGGTTCTTGCGTGAAGGATTGAAGGAAATGTTCACAGACATTTCACCGATTTCCGACTTCACAGGAAACCTCGTATTGGAGTTCATCGATTACTCGCTCAGTGAGCCGAAGTATTCTATCGATGAATCGAAGGAGCGCGACGTTACTTATTCTGCGCCACTTCGCGTAAAAGTGCGTCTCCAAAACAAAGAGACAGGTGAGCTCAAAGAACAAGAAGTGTTCATGGGGGATTTCCCGCTCATGACAGAATCGGGAACGTTTATCATCAATGGTGCAGAACGCGTCATCGTTTCCCAGCTTGTCCGTTCACCGAGCGTGTACTATAACGCTAAACTCGATAAAAACGGTAAACGTGGATTTGGCGCAACTGTCATCCCGAACCGTGGTGCTTGGCTCGAACTCGAGACAGATGCCAAAGATATCGTTTATGTTCGTATCGACCGTACCCGTAAAATTCCGGTAACGGTGTTGTTGCGTGCCCTCGGATTCGGTACGGACCAAGAAATTATCGACCTTCTCGGGGATGACGAATACCTTCGTAACACCCTTGAAAAAGATAATACGGAGTCTACAGAGAAAGCGTTGATCGAGATTTATGAGCGTCTCCGCCCTGGTGAACCACCAACGGTAGAAAATGCGAAATCTCTTCTCGTATCACGTTTCTTCGACCCGAAACGTTACGACTTAGCGAACGTCGGTCGCTATAAGATGAACAAAAAACTTCATCTTAAGAACCGTTTGTTCGGTCAAAAATTAGCGGAAACGCTCGTGGACCCGGAAACAGGCGAAGTACTCGCCGAAGCCGGAACAATCCTCGACCGCCGCAACTTAGATCGTATCCTCCCGCACTTGGAGAACGGCCTTGGTTATATCGATGCGGAACCAACTGGTGGTGTCGCTGAAGGTGAGCCATTCGGTCTTCAGTCAATCAAAGTCATCTCACCGGATGACCCAGATGGAGAGCGTATCTTGAACATCATCGGAAATGGCAATATCGATCGCAGCGTAAAACATATTACGCCAGCCGATATTATCGCTTCAATCAACTACTTCTTCAACTTACTTCACGAAGTCGGAACAACAGATGACATCGACCACTTAGGAAACCGTCGTCTTCGTTCAGTCGGAGAACTTCTCCAAAACCAATTCCGGATCGGGCTTTCCCGTATGGAACGTGTCGTAAAAGAACGTATGTCGATTCAAGATCAAAATGCGATCACACCACAGGCGCTCATCAACATCCGCCCGGTTATCGCATCACTTAAAGAGTTCTTCGGTAGCTCGCAATTGTCACAGTTCATGGACCAAACGAACCCGCTCGCAGAGCTCACGCACAAGCGTCGTCTCTCTGCACTTGGACCGGGTGGTTTGACACGTGAGCGTGCTGGTTTCGAAGTTCGAGACGTTCACTATTCGCACTACGGTCGGATGTGTCCAATCGAAACACCAGAGGGACCGAACATCGGACTCATCAACTCACTCTCGTCTTATGCGAAAGTGAACGAGTACGGTTTCATCGAAGCACCATACCGTCGTGTTGACCCGGAAACAGGTCTTGTCACTGGCGACATTCAATATATGACGGCTGATGAGGAAGACCTCTATGTCGTCGCACAGGCAAACATGCCGCTCACAGAAGATGGTCACTTTGCAGACGAACAAGTTCTTTGCCGTTTCCGCGGACAAAACTTGTCAGTCGAGCCAAGCCGAGTGGACTACATGGACGTTTCGCCGAAACAGGTTGTTTCTGCCGCAACGGCATGTATCCCGTTCCTCGAGAACGATGACTCGAACCGTGCCCTCATGGGAGCGAACATGCAACGTCAAGCAGTACCACTCCTTCAACCGGATTCACCGATTGTCGGTACCGGCATGGAGTACGTATCTGCGAAAGACTCTGGGGCAGCTATTGTTGCGAAATACCCAGGTGTCGTCGAACGCGTCACAGCGCGTGAAATCTTGATCCGTCGCACGTCTGACGTGAACGGTTCTGAGGTTTCAGGTGACCTTGACCGTTACAAACTTCAAAAATATGTCCGTTCGAACCAAGGGACATGCTATAACCAAAAACCAATCATCGCAGCTGGTGACCGTGTCGAAAAAGGAGAAATCCTTGCAGACGGTCCATCGATGGATATGGGTGAGCTCGCGCTCGGCCGTAACGTCGTCGTTGCCTTCATGACATGGGATGGTTACAACTACGAGGATGCGATCATCATGAGTGAGCGTCTCGTGAAAGATGACGTGTACACGTCGATTCATATCGAAGAGTACGAGTCAGAGTCACGCGACACGAAACTCGGACCAGAGGAAATCACACGTGATATTCCAAACGTCGGAGATGACGCACTTCGCAACTTGGACGATCGCGGAATTATCCGCATCGGAGCTGAAGTCAAGGATGGCGATATCCTCGTCGGTAAAGTAACACCTAAGGGCGTTACAGAATTGACGGCGGAAGAGCGTCTCTTGCACGCAATCTTCGGTGAGAAGGCACGTGAAGTACGTGATACGTCACTTCGTGTACCAAACGGTGGAGATGGAATCATCTTGGATGTCAAAGTGTTCGACCGTGAAAACGGTGACGAGTTGTCTCCAGGCGTCAACCAAATGGTACGTGTCTATATCGTTCAAAAACGTAAGATTCACGAAGGGGATAAGATGGCGGGACGTCACGGTAACAAAGGTGTTATCTCGCGGATCCTCCCTGAAGAAGATATGCCATACATGCCAGACGGTACACCGGTTGACATCATGCTCAACCCGCTTGGGGTACCATCTCGTATGAACATCGGTCAGGTACTTGAACTCCACCTTGGTATGGCGGCGAAGAAGCTCGGCATCAAAGTGGCAACACCTGTATTCGATGGAGCGCGTGAGGAAGACGTATGGGCAACGATTGAAGAGGCTGGTATGGATAAAGATGCGAAAACGCGTCTCTACGATGGTCGTACGGGTGAACCGTTCGATAACCGCGTCTCGGTTGGTGTCATGTACATGATCAAACTCGCGCACATGGTTGATGACAAACTTCACGCTCGTTCGACTGGACCATACTCACTCGTCACGCAACAACCGCTCGGTGGTAAAGCACAGTTCGGTGGTCAGCGCTTCGGGGAGATGGAAGTTTGGGCTCTTGAAGCGTACGGCGCAGCCTACACGCTCCAAGAAATCTTGACAATCAAGTCGGATGACACGGTCGGTCGTGTGAAAGCATATGAGGCCATCGTGAAAGGCGAGAGCGTTCCGAAAGCGGGCGTTCCTGAATCATTCCGCGTCTTGATCAAAGAGCTTCAAGCGCTCGGTATGGAAGTCAAGATGATGTCAGCGGATGATGAAGAAGTCGAAATGAAAGATGAAGATGACGACAACATCCCGAACGCAACATCGGCGTTAGAACAAGTCGTTCAACCGACTGTTACGGAAGAGGAATAAGGCGAAAAGGGAGGTCGGCCCCTTGGTAGATGTTAATCGATTTGAATATATGAAAATCGGCTTGGCTTCATCAGAGAAGATCCGTTCGTGGTCTTACGGTGAAGTCAAAAAGCCGGAAACGATCAACTATCGTACACTTAAACCAGAGAAGGACGGATTATTCTGTGAACGAATCTTCGGTCCTACGAAAGACTGGGAATGTTACTGTGGGAAATACAAACGTATCCGTTATAAAGGAGTCATTTGTGACCGCTGTGGCGTTGAAGTGACGAAAGCGAAAGTGCGTCGCGAGCGAATGGGCCATATCGAGCTCGCGGCACCAGTTTCGCACATCTGGTACTTCAAAGGGATACCAAGCCGCATGGGGCTTGTTCTCGACATGTCACCACGTGCGCTTGAAGAAGTCATTTACTTCGCATCTTACGTGGTCACAGAGCCAGGTGATACTCCGCTTGAGAAGAAACAACTTCTCTCGGAAAAAGAATTCCGTCTCTACCGTGAAAAATACGGTAGTGACTTCAAAGCAGACATGGGTGCTGAAGCCATCCGTACACTTCTTCAAGACGTGAATCTTGAAAAAGAAGTAGGCGAGCTTCGTGAAGAGTTGAAAACAGTCCAAGGTCAACGTCGTACACGTGCGATCAAGCGCTTGGAAGTTCTCGATGCCTTCTTCACTTCAGGAAACAATCCAGACTGGATGATCCTTGAAGTACTTCCTGTCATCCCACCAGAGCTTCGCCCGATGGTACAGCTTGATGGTGGACGCTTTGCGACATCTGACTTGAACGATTTGTATCGTCGAGTCATCAACCGGAACAACCGTCTCAAACGTTTGCTCGACCTCGGCGCGCCGAACATCATCGTGCAAAACGAGAAGCGTATGCTTCAAGAAGCGGTTGACGCCCTCATCGACAACGGTCGTCGTGGTCGTCCGGTAACAGGTCCTGGTAACCGTCCGCTTAAATCACTTTCACACATGTTGAAAGGGAAACAAGGTCGTTTCCGTCAAAACCTTCTCGGTAAACGGGTCGACTATTCAGGACGTTCGGTTATCGTCGTAGGTCCGAACTTGAAGATGTATCAGTGTGGTCTTCCAAAAGAGATGGCGCTTGAGCTCTTCAAACCGTTCGTGATGAAAGAGCTTGTCGGTCGCGGCATCGCTTCAAACATCAAGAACGCCAAACGCAAAATCGAGAAGATGCAACCTGAAATCTGGGGCGTCCTTGAAGAAGTCATTCGCGAGCACCCGGTCCTCTTGAACCGTGCCCCGACACTTCACCGCCTTGGTATTCAAGCATTCGAACCGATTCTTGTTGAAGGTCGTGCGATTCGCCTTCACCCACTCGTATGTACGGCATACAACGCCGACTTCGATGGTGACCAAATGGCCGTCCACGTTCCGCTCTCTGCAGAAGCACAAGCGGAAGCACGTCTTCTCATGCTCGCTGCGCAGAACATCTTGAACCCGAAAGACGGAAAACCAGTTGTTACACCATCGCAGGATATGGTCCTCGGTAACTACTACATCTCACTCGAACGTGAAGATGCCGTCGGTCAAGGGAAAGTGTTCTCGAACGTCAACGAAGCGTTGATTGCTTACCAAAACGGTTATGTCCACTTGCACTCGCGTGTGGCACTTCCGGCGCGTACGCTCAACAACCCAACGTTCACAGACGAACAGAACGAGAAATTGCTCATTACGACAGTTGGTAAGATGATCTTCAACGAAATCTTGCCAAATACGTTCCCATACTTGAACGAACCGACGATGGAAAACTTACAGGAAGCAACGCCTGACAAGTACTTCATCGATAAAGGGGCGAACGTTGCGGAAGAAATCGCATCACGTCCAATCATCGACCCGTTCAAAAAAGGTTTCCTTGGGAAAGTCATCGCGGAAGTGTTCCAGAAGTTTGAAACGACGGAAACAAGCCGCATGCTTGACCGGATGAAAGATCTTGGCTTCAAGCACTCGACAAAAGCGGGTGTGACGGTTGGAATTGCCGATATCATCGTACTTCCGGATAAACAGGAAATCCTTGATGAAGCACAAAAACAAGTCGACCAAATCATGAAGTCGTTCCGTCGTGGTCTCATCACTGAAGATGAGCGTTACGAGCGCGTTGTCCGTGCTTGGAACGAAGCGAAGGATGAAATTCAATCTCGATTGATGAAATCCCTCAACCGCCTGAACCCAATCTTCATGATGTCTGACTCAGGTGCCCGTGGTAACGCATCGAACTTTACGCAGCTTGCGGGTATGCGTGGTTTGATGGCCGCTCCATCTGGTCGCATCA
The DNA here is from genome assembly GCF_015712685.1 of Exiguobacterium sp. SRB7LM. Classification (GTDB taxonomy): domain Bacteria; phylum Bacillota; class Bacilli; order Exiguobacteriales; family Exiguobacteriaceae; genus Exiguobacterium; species Exiguobacterium profundum. The sequence goes on from NZ_VWVR01000002.1 coordinate 25,250, forward strand.
TCGAACTTCCAATCAAATCGTCATTCCGTGAAGGTCTGACGGTTCAAGAGTACTTCATCTCGACTCACGGGGCTCGTAAAGGTCTTGCCGATACAGCCTTGAAGACAGCCGATTCAGGTTACTTGACGCGTCGTCTCGTTGACGTAGCGCAAGATGTCATCATCCGTGAAGAGGATTGTGGAACAGACCGCGGAATCCGTGTTTCTGCACTCCGCGAAGGTACGGAAGAAATCGAAAGCTTGTACGACCGTCTCGTCGGACGTACATCGTTTGAAACGGTCACACACCCTGAAACGGGCGAAGTGTTGATCGATAAGAACGAATTGATCACAGAAGACATCGCGCGCATCATCGTAGATGCGGGTGTTGAAAACGTTGAAATCCGTACAGCCTTCACATGTAACACGTCACACGGCGTATGTAAGAAGTGTTACGGACGCAACTTGGCGACTGGATCAAACGTTGAAGTCGGGGAAGCCGTCGGTATCATTGCCGCACAATCAATCGGTGAGCCAGGAACGCAGCTTACAATGCGTACCTTCCACACAGGTGGGGTTGCCGGGGACGATATCACACAAGGTCTTCCGCGTATCCAAGAGGTATTCGAAGCCCGTAACCCGAAAGGTCAAGCGGTCATCTCGGAAATCTCTGGTACGGTTATCGACTTCACAGAATCTCGTGACAAGCGTGAACTCACGGTCGAAGGATTCAGTGAGACTCGTTCATACACGATTCCTTTCGGAGCGCGTCTCCGCGTTCAAATCGGCGACACAGTAGAAGCCGGTGAAGTCTTCACGGAAGGTTCGATCGATCCGAAAGAATTGCTCGCCGTCCGTGGTGTATCTGGTGTTCAGAACTATCTTCTTCAAGAAGTTCAAAAAGTTTACCGGATGCAAGGGGTAGAAATCGGTGATAAGCACGTTGAGGTCATGGTTCGCCAAATGCTTCGTCGTGTCAAAGTTATCGAATCAGGTGACACACCGCTTCTCCCTGGATCACTCGTCGACATCAGCGTCTTCAAAGAAGCGTGTAAAGATGCGATTCGTGATGGAAAACACCCAGCGACTGCGAAACCAGTCCTTCTCGGGATCACAAAAGCCTCACTTGAGACAGATTCGTTCCTCTCAGCGGCTTCGTTCCAAGAAACGACTCGCGTCTTGACAGATGCAGCAATCAAAGGGAAACGTGACTATCTCCTCGGACTTAAAGAGAACGTCATCATCGGTAAACTCGTTCCAGCTGGTACTGGAATGGCTGTCTACCGTGATGTGGAACTCAAAGAAGATGAGGCGCCGGTTGCGCTCGAAGATACAACTGTCGAGTAAAATACGTCTTGACAGCGCAGGTTGGCGGTGCTACTATGATTTAGTGCCGCCAATCGGTTGTTGTCGATGACAACGATGTCCAGCAGTCGGCAAGCTACTTGGACGTCCATCCGAACTTTCTACGGGAAGGTTTGGCTGCTACAATTGCCACTTTCAAGGTATAACTCACGTTTTTGCGAGGTCATGGAATGCCTACGCCTCGTAAAAACGTTTCGTTATGACCTTAAATGAACCACCCGGGTCGGTGGGACTAGAAAATAGCAACATTCAGGAAGGGAGGATCTTCAAAGATGCCTACTATTAACCAGTTAGTCCGTAAAGGACGTAAATCGAAAGTCGTGAAATCTGACTCTCCAGCACTTAACAAAGGTTACAACAGTTTCATCAAGTCACAAACAAACGTGAGCTCACCACAAAAACGTGGTGTTTGTACACGTGTTGGTACAATGACTCCGAAGAAACCGAACTCGGCGCTTCGTAAGTATGCTCGTGTTCGTTTGACTAACCAAATCGAAGTGACTGCGTACATCCCAGGTATTGGCCACAACCTTCAAGAGCACAGCGTTGTTCTTATCCGTGGAGGACGTGTAAAAGACTTACCAGGGGTACGTTACCACATCGTTCGTGGTGCGCTTGACACTGCAGGTGTTGATGGACGTATGCAAGGCCGTTCTAAATACGGTACGAAACGTCCGAAAGCTGCGAAGAAGTAATTCTCGCAAACTAAACTACAATTGAAATTTTGAAAGGAGGGTACTCGGATGCGTAAAAACCGTGCAGAACGTCGTGACGTTATCGCAGATCCGATCTACAACTCGAAATTGGTAACTCGCCTCATTAACCGTGTCATGTTAGACGGTAAAAAAGGTACAGCTCAAACTATCATTTACAACGCATTTGGCATCATCGCTGAACGCTCAGGCAAAGAGCCTATGGAAGTGTTCGAAGAAGCAATGAACAACATCATGCCTGTACTTGAAGTTAAAGCACGCCGTGTAGGTGGAGCTAACTACCAAGTTCCTGTAGAAGTTCGTCCAGAGCGCCGTACAACACTTGGTCTTCGTTACCTCGTGAACTACGCTCGTCTCCGCAACGAAAAAACGATGGAGCAACGTATCGCGAACGAAATCATGGATGCAGCCAACAACACTGGTGCATCTGTTAAGAAACGCGAAGACATGCATAAGATGGCAGAAGCTAACAAAGCGTTTGCTCACTATCGTTGGTAATTTAATCGTAAAGTCCACTCCGCCAAGCATGGCTTAACGGAGTGGCTTTCGGGTATAATCATATCGTGTGCGCGCACACGAAAATCAAACATGCGGAAGGAGAATACCCAGTATGGCAAGAGAATTCTCCCTAAAGAATACTCGTAACATCGGGATCATGGCTCACATCGATGCCGGTAAAACGACAACAACTGAACGTATTCTTTATTACACAGGTCGTATCCATAAAATTGGTGAAACGCACGAAGGTGCTTCACAAATGGACTGGATGGAGCAGGAGCAAGAGCGTGGAATCACGATCACTTCGGCTGCGACAACTGCACAGTGGAATGGCCACCGTGTAAACATCATCGATACACCTGGACACGTAGACTTCACTGTAGAAGTTGAACGTTCACTCCGTGTACTTGATGGTGCGGTTGCTGTACTTGACGCTCAGTCAGGTGTAGAACCACAAACAGAAACTGTATGGCGTCAAGCGACGACATATGGTGTACCACGTGTCGTATTCGTCAACAAGATGGATAAAATCGGCGCAGACTTCTTGTACTCTGTGAAGACGCTCCACGATCGTCTTCAAGCGAACGCTTACGCGATCCAACTCCCAATCGGAGCAGAGGACGATTTCAAAGGGATCATCGATCTCGTTGAAATGAAGACTTACATGTACAACAACGACCTCGGTACTGACATCGAAGTAATAGACGGCTTCCCAGCTGACATGGCTGACCAAGCTGAAGAACTTCGCGGTCAATTGATCGAAGGTGTTGCTGACTTCAACGAAGAGTTGATGATGAAGTACCTTGAAGGGGAAGAGATTTCAATCGATGAATTGAAAGCTGCAATCCGTCAAGCGACACTTAGCGTTGAATTCTACCCTGTACTCGTTGGTTCTGCCTTCAAAAACAAAGGTGTTCAGCTCATGCTTAACGCCGTTGTTGATTACCTCCCATCACCAGTTGATGTAGAGTCAATCAAAGGGATCAACCTCGATACAGAAGAAGAAATCACGCGTGAGCCTTCTGATGAAGCTCCATTCTCAGCACTTGCGTTCAAAGTTATGACTGACCCTTACGTCGGTAAATTGACGTTCTTCCGCGTGTACTCTGGTACAGCTGAAGCAGGATCATACGTGAAGAACTCGACTAAAGGGAAGCGTGAGCGTCTCGGTCGTATCCTTCAAATGCACGCAAACAGCCGTGAAGAGATTCCAATGGTATTCGCTGGTGACATCGCCGCTGCTGTTGGTTTCAAAGACACGACTACTGGTGACACGCTTTGCTCTGAGAAAGATAACATCGTTCTCGAGTCAATGACGTTCCCAGAACCAGTTATCTCGGTTGCAATCGAGCCTAAATCGAAAGCAGACCAAGATAAGATGGGTCAAGCTCTTGCGAAACTCGCAGAGGAAGATCCAACATTCCGCACTGAAACAAACCCTGAGACTGGTCAAACGATCATCTCTGGTATGGGTGAGCTTCACCTTGACATCCTCGTTGACCGTATGCGTCGCGAATTCAAAGTAGAAGCTAACGTTGGTGCACCACAAGTTGCTTACCGTGAAACAATCCGTGGCGCTGCGAAGATCGATTCGAAATTCGTTCGTCAGTCTGGTGGACGCGGTCAGTACGGTCACGTTGTCGTAGAATTCGAGCCGAACGAAGAAGGCGCTGGATTCGAGTTCGAGAACAAGATCGTCGGTGGTGTTGTACCACGTGAATACGTCCCTGCTGTTCAAAACGGGATTGAAGAAGCTCTCGAAAACGGTATCCTCGCTGGTTACCCAGTAGTAGACGTTAAAGCTCGTCTCGTATTCGGTTCGTACCACGATGTCGACTCGAACGAGATGGCGTTTAAAGTTGCTGCTTCGATGGCGGTCAAACAACTTAAGGACCAAGCGAAAGCTGTTATCCTTGAGCCAATGATGCGTGTTGAAGTTGTTATCCCAGAAGAATACATGGGTGACATCATGGGTGACGTCACGTCACGCCGTGGACGCGTAGAAGGTATGGAAGCTCGCGGTAACGCACAAGTCGTTAAAGCGATGATTCCACTTTCAGAAATGTTCGGTTATGCAACATCACTTCGTTCACGTACACAAGGACGCGGAACGTACTCGATGCACTTCGATCACTACGAAGAAGTACCGAAATCAATCGCTGAAGAAATCGTCAAAAAAGCGAACGGCTAATAACGGTTGTATCGCTAGATTGATTGTTGTAAGCTAAGGAGGACGTATGTTAAAAGTAGCCTACGTCTTCCTAGTTAAATAAAACTAATCGTTTAATAGAGGAGGAATCTAGAATGGGTAAAGAAAAATTCGACCGTTCTAAGCCGCACGTTAACGTTGGTACAATTGGCCACGTTGACCACGGTAAAACAACTTTGACTGCAGCAATCTCTGCTGTACTTTCACGTGCACAAGGTAAAACAGCTACTAAGTTCGACCAAATCGATGGTGCTCCAGAAGAGCGCGAGCGCGGTATCACAATCGCAACAGCTCACATCGAGTACGAAACTGACAAGCGTCACTACGCACACGTTGACTGCCCAGGACACGCTGACTATGTTAAAAACATGATCACTGGTGCTGCTCAAATGGATGGCGCGATCCTCGTTGTATCTGCAACAGATGGCCCAATGCCACAAACACGTGAGCACATCCTTCTTTCACGTCAAGTAGGTGTTCCTTACATCGTAGTATTCATGAACAAAGTTGACATGGTAGACGACGAAGAGCTTCTCGAACTCGTTGAAATGGAAATCCGTGAACTTCTTTCTGAATACGACTTCCCAGGCGACGACCTCCCTGTAATCAAAGGTTCTGCACTTGGCGCACTTAACGGTGAAGCTCAGTGGGAAGAAAAAGTTATGGAACTCATGAACGCTGTTGATGAGTACATCCCAGAACCAGTTCGTGACACTGAAAAAGACTTCATGATGCCTGTTGAGGACGTATTCTCAATCACTGGTCGTGGTACTGTAGCGACTGGTCGTGTTGAGCGTGGTGTTCTCCGCGTCAACGACGAGATCGAAATCGTTGGTCTTACAGAAGAAACGAAGAAAACTGTATGTACTGGTGTAGAGATGTTCCGTAAGCTTCTTGACTATGCTGAAGCTGGCGACAACATCGGTGCACTTCTCCGTGGTGTATCACGTGACGACATCGAGCGTGGACAAGTACTTGCTAAGCCAGGTTCAATCACACCACACTCTAAATTCAAAGCATCAATCTACGTTCTTTCTAAAGAAGAGGGTGGCCGTCACACGCCATTCTTCGCGAACTACCGTCCGCAGTTCTACTTCCGTACAACTGACGTAACAGGTATCGTTCACCTTCCAGAAGGTACTGAAATGGTAATGCCAGGAGACAACATCGAGTTGACGATCGAATTGATTTCTACAATCGCGATCGAAGACGGTACACGTTTCTCTATCCGTGAGGGTGGCCGTACTGTAGGTGCTGGTTCAGTAACAGAAATCATCGAGTAATCGATTGATTCAACTGAACAACATTAAGCAGTCCGCAATATGCGGGCTGCTTTTTTGTGTTTCCATCACAACATGGTAAGATGAGGCATACGAGAAAGGAGTGGCGTCATGCTGAAGCAACTAGAGACTATTTGTCGCTTGAATGGGATTGCGTATCGCATTGGCGGTTCTGAGCTGTTAAAGCATCATGGCATCGTCGAGGTAACGAATGACATCGATGTTTTTGTTGAACCGGACCAGTTTGAAAAAATCGATCGCGTACTTAGTCGTGCTGGGGAGAAGAAACCATCAGATTCTCACGACGCATACGTAACGACCTACTTTGGAGAGTATATATTCGAGGGAACAGATGTGGACGTCATGTCTAGTTTCCGAATGAAGTGTACCGACGGAATCTATACGCATCCTTTCATTGAACCAGATGGACAATGGATGCACCTAGAAGAGTGGGTCGTCCTTTACACGGTCATCGGACGAGAGGATAAATTAGCGTCATTGCTCCGCTATTTCAAGACGCACAGTGTTAATGAAGGAATTGTTCAAGACTGTTTAAAACGAGCGCCACAATCGGTCATAGAAGGGGTGACAGAGCGTTTTGGAGAGGTGATGAAACGCTAGGTCGAGTTGACATGGGAGTTCGTTTGAAAAATAGTTCAATAAAAGAATGAATTTTTGCTTGCAAAAGCTCGCGAATCTTGTTACATTAGGGAACGTTGAGCAACTCATCAGACAACCAGCAACTTCAAAAATCTAATCTTGCATTCCATGACCAGATTAGATATAATGATTAAGTGTTTGTGCGAGTGGTGAGAGACTTTACAGCAGAAAACGGGTCCAATCGTTGATTTGCAATGATCGGATGCCTCTGCTGACACAAGCACGCTGCGTTGAAGCGGGAGGTTATGACACGCCAGGCAGCATTGCCATGGCCGGTGTGGAAATTTCCGCGGAGAATTGTCTATTTTTAAAGTAGGCGACAAAGGAGGGAAACAAACATGGCAAATGAAAAAATTCGTATTCGTTTAAAAGCATATGACCATCGCGTTCTCGATCAATCAGCTGAGAAGATCGTTGACACTGCGAAGCGTTCAGGTGCAAAGGTATCGGGTCCAATCCCGCTCCCAACTGAAAAATCGGTTTACACGATTCTTCGTGCGGTTCACAAGTACAAAGATGCTCGTGAGCAGTTCGAAATGCGTACACACAAACGCTTGATCGACATCGTAAACCCAACACCGAAAACAGTCGATTCGCTTATGCGTCTCGAGTTACCATCAGGTGTAGACATCGAAATCAAACTTTAATTCTTCATATAGTAGATACTAGCCAGAAGAGACAATTAATTATTAACAGGAGGTGTATCTCATGGCTAAAGGAATCTTAGGAACAAAACTTGGTATGACTCAAATCTTCAACGAAGCAGGCGAAGTTGTACCAGTAACAGTAGTTGCTGTAGAAGGTAACGTCGTTCTTCAACTTAAAACAGTTGACACAGACGGTTACGAAGCAGTTCAACTTGGTTTCGGAGACATCAAAGAATCACGTCAAAACAAACCATCAAAAGGTCACGCTGCGAAAGCAAACGCGACACCTAAGCGCTTCATCAAAGAAGTTCGTACTTCAGTAGAAGGATACGAAATCGGTCAAGAGATTAAGGCAGACATTTTCGCTGCAGGTGAATTAGTAGACGTAACAGGTACATCGAAAGGTAAAGGATTCCAAGGTGCGATCAAGCGTCACGGACAATCACGTGGACCAATGGCTCACGGTTCGCGCTACCACCGTCGTCCTGGTTCGATGGGTCCTGTCGCTCCTAACCGCGTATTTAAAGGGAAACTTCTTCCTGGTCAAATGGGTGGAGAGCGTAAAACAATTCAAAACCTTGAAGTCGTTAAAGTTGATGTGGAACGTGGCCTTCTCCTCGTGAAAGGTGCTATCCCAGGCGCTCGTAAATCGAACGTCATCATCAAATCAGCGGTCAAAGGTAACTAATTAACTGCACGGAAAGGAGGAATTACGAATGCCTAAAGTAGCTTTGCTTAACCAAACAGGTTCACAAGTTGGCGAAATCGAATTGGCAGAAGCCATCTTCGGAATCGAGCCAAACGAATCAGTACTTTACGACGCAATCGTCATGCAACAAGCATCACGCCGTCAAGGTACTCACGATACGAAAGGTCGCTCGGAAGTACGCGGTGGCGGCCGTAAACCATGGAAACAAAAGGGAACTGGTCGTGCGCGCCAAGGTTCTATCCGCTCACCACAATGGGTTGGTGGTGGTACAGTCTTCGGTCCAACACCACGTTCATACTCTTACAAACTTCCTAAGAAGGTTCGTCGTTTAGCACTTCTCTCGGCTCTTTCGTCGAAAGTACAAAACAACGAAATCATCGTCCTCGAAGGCCTTGCTTTCGATGCACCAAAAACAAAAGATATGGCTGCTGTACTCAACAGCTTATCAGTAGAACGTAAGGCTCTTGTAGTCACAGCGGACTACAATGAGACTATCGCTCTCGCAGCTCGTAACATCCCAGGAGTGACTGTGATCGACGCAGCAGGCGTAAACGTTCTTGACCTCGTTGCTAACGACAAAGTCATCTTCACTAAAGATGCGGTTGCGAAGGTAGAGGAGGTGCTTGCATAATGGCTCAAGCATACGATATCATCAAACGTCCGATCATCACTGAGCGTTCAGTTAGCCTCATGGAAGCTAACAAATACGTTTTCGAAATCGACGTAAAAGCGACTAAATCGCAAGTGAAACACGCTATCGAAACAATCTTCAACGTGAAAGTTGCTTCGGTAAACACAATGAACTACAAACCGAAAGCGAAACGTGTCGGTCGTCACTCTGGTTACACAGCTCGTCGTAAAAAAGCGATCGTAACCCTTGCTGAAGGCAACACAATCGACTTCCTCGGTTAATTAACTACCTTAGAAGAAAAGGAGGGAATCCTCGATGGCAATCAAAAAGTTTAAGCCGACCACTAACGGTCGTCGTAACATGACATCTCTCGACTTTGCAGAGATCACAACGAATCGCCCTGAAAAATCGTTAACTGAAAAGCTTTCGAAAAAAGGCGGACGTAACAACCAAGGTCGCTTGACTGTTCGTCACCAAGGTGGCGGTCACAAGCGTAAATACCGTATCATCGATTTCAAACGTAACAAAGATGGCGTTGCAGGACGCGTAGCAACGATCGAATACGATCCAAACCGTTCAGCAAACATCGCACTCATCAACTATGTAGATGGTGAGAAACGTTACATCCTCGCTCCTAAGGGCATCAAAGTAGGCATGGAAATCATGTCTGGTCCTGAAGCGGATATCAAAGTGGGGAACGCTCTTCCACTCGTAAACATCCCTGTCGGTACAACAATCCACAACATCGAGCTTAAGCCTGGTAAAGGCGGTCAGCTAGTTCGTGCGGCTGGTGCATCGGCACAAATCCAAGGACGTGACGGCAAGTACGTCATCGTTCGTCTTCAATCAGGTGAATCACGCTTGTTCCTCGGCACTTGCCGCGCGACAATCGGTTCAGTTGGTAACGAAGAACACGAACTCGTAAACATCGGTAAAGCAGGACGTTCACGTTGGTTAGGCAAACGCCCAACAGTACGTGGTTCTGTAATGAACCCGGTTGATCACCCACACGGTGGTGGTGAAGGTCGTGCGCCAATCGGTCGTTCGGGCCCACTTACTCCTTGGGGTAAACCAGCTCTTGGTCTTAAGACTCGTAAGAAAAACAAATCGAGCGACATGTACATCCTTCGTCGCCGTAAGAAATAATTACTACATGATTCTCGGGCGGTTCGAAAGGGCCGTTCCCGAATCATTCCAAAGGGAGGTTCTAACATGGGTCGCAGCTTGAAAAAAGGTCCATTCGCAGATCACCACTTACTCGCTAAAGTTGACAAACTCAACGAATCTGGTGAGAAGCAAGTCATCAAAACTTGGTCACGTCGCTCGACGATCTTCCCAGAATTCATGGGTCACACGTTCGGTGTGCACGATGGTCGTAAACACGTACCAGTATTCGTGACAGAAGATATGGTTGGTCACAAACTTGGTGAATTCGCTCCAACACGCACGTACAAAGGTCACGGATCAGACAAGAAAACGAAACGGTAATTTGAGGGGAGGTCAAATCCATGCAAGCTAAAGCATCAGCTAATATGGTCCGTCTTGCTCCTCGCAAAGCACGTCTCGTTGTAGACTTAATTCGCGGGAAACAAGTCGGCGAAGCGCTCTCTGTCCTTGCTCACACGAACAAGGCAGCATCGCCAGTCGTTGAAAAAGTATTAAAATCAGCGATTGCTAACGCAGAGCACAACTACGATATGAACATTGAGAACCTCGTTGTAACAGAAGCTTACGTAAACGAAGGTCCAACACTCAAACGCTTCCGCCCACGTGCGATGGGTCGCGCAAGCCGTATTAACAAACGCACAAGCCACATCCACATCGTGGTAACTGAGAAATAAGGAGGGATATGTAGTGGGTCAAAAGGTAAATCCGCACGGTCTTCGCGTTGGTGTTATCAAAGACTGGGATTCGCGTTGGTACGCTGAGAAAGACTACGCTGATCTCCTTCATGAAGACTTCGTTATTCGTGAATACATCGAAAACAAAATGAAGGATGCTAGTGTTTCTAAAGTTGAAATCGAACGCGCTGCAAACCGCGTGAACATTTCGCTTCACACTGCGAAGCCAGGTATGGTAATCGGTAAAGGTGGTTCTGAAATCGAATCACTCCGTAAACACATTACAAAAATCGCTGACGGAAAACGCGTTCACATCAACGTTGTTGAAGTGAAAAACGCTGACGCTGTTGCGAAGCTTGTAGCAGAAAACATTGCTCGTCAATTGGAAGGTCGCGTATCATTCCGTCGTGCAATGAAACAATCTATTCAACGTTCGATGCGTACTGGCATCAAAGGGATCAAAACAGAAGTTTCTGGTCGTCTTGGTGGCGCTGATATCGCTCGTTCAGAGAAGTACTCGGAAGGAACAGTTCCACTTCACACACTCCGTGCCGACATCGACTACGGAACAGCTGAAGCTGACACAACTTACGGTAAAATCGGCGTAAAAGTTTGGTTATACCACGGTGAAGTTCTTCCAACAAAAAACAACACAGCGAAAAACGCTGAATAATAAACACTCTTTCAGGAAGGAGGCAACACACTATGTTGTTACCTAAACGCGTGAAATATCGTCGTGTACACCGTGGTAAAATGCGCGGGAACGCTAAACGCGGCACAACTGTACACTTCGGTGAGTTCGGTCTCCAAGCTCTCGAAGCGAGCTGGATTACAAACCGTCAAATCGAATCAGCACGTATTGCAATGACACGTTATATGAAACGTGGTGGTAAAGTGTGGATCAAGATCTTCCCACACAAGCCGTACACTAAAAAGCCTCTCGAAGTCCGAATGGGTTCGGGTAAAGGTGCTCCAGAAGGCTGGGTAGCTGTAGTTAAGCCTGGCAAAGTAATGTTCGAAATCGCAGGTGTATCTGAGGAAGTGGCACGTGAGGCACTTCGTCTTGCATCGCACAAACTTCCAGTAAAATGTAAGTTCGTGAAACGTGAAGAAAATGGTGGTGATACGAATGAAAGCAACTGATCTCCGTCAATCAACAACTGAAGAGCTCAACGGTAAAGTGGGCGAGTGGAAAGAAGAACTCTTTAACCTTCGCTTCCAACTTGCTACAGGTCAGCTTGAGAATCCTGCTCGTATCCGTGAAGTACGCAAGTCGATTGCGCGTGCTAAAACGATTCTTCGTGAACGCGAACTCGGCATCAACAACGGCTAATTACATCGGATTCTTGAGAGGAGGTAACACTCATGGAACGCAACAACCGTAAAGTGTTCACTGGTCGCGTCGTGTCTGACAAAATGGACAAAACGATCGTCGTCGCAGTAGAAACAAAGGTTCGTCATAAACTTTATGGCAAACGTGTAAACTACACGAAGAAATATAAAGCACACGATGAGAACAACGTCGCTAAAGTGGGCGATATCGTTCGCATCGCGGAAACACGTCCTCTTTCTAAAGACAAACGTTTCCGTCTTGTAACAGTAGTAGAAGAATCAGTAATCATCTAATAACAGTTCGGATTTATTAAACATCCGGAGGGAGGTACACTCGCATGATTCAACAAGAATCTCGCTTGAAAGTAGCAGACAACTCTGGCGCGCGTGAACTGTTGACAATTAAAGTCCTCGGTGGTTCTGGTCGTAAGACTGCAAACATCGGTGACATCATCGTCGCAACGGTAAAACAAGCAACACCAGGTGGCGTTGTTAAAAAAGGTGACGTTGTCAGAGCAGTTGTCGTTCGTACAAAACGCGGCGCTCGTCGTAAAGATGGTTCGTACATCCGTTTCGATGAGAACGCAGCAGTCATTATCAAAGATGACAAGAGCCCACGCGGCACACGGATCTTCGGGCCAGTTGCACGTGAACTTCGTGAAAAAGAATTCATGAAGATCGTTTCGTTGGCACCGGAAGTACTTTAATTTCCAATTTCAATCCTATAAGGAGGTGCGCAAACGATGCATGTTAAAAAAGGCGATACAGTCCAGGTAATGTCTGGTAAAGATAAAGGCAAGCAAGGGGTTATCCTCAAAGCTATGCCAAGCAAAAACCGCGTAGTGGTTGAAGGCGTAAACGTGATGAAAAAACACGCGAAACCTTCACAAGCGAATCCACAAGGCGGGATCCTTGAGATCGAAGCACCAATTCACGTCTCGAACGTAATGCCACTCGACCCTAAAACTGGCAAACCAACTCGTGTTGGTTTCAAAGTAGTCGATGGTAAAAAAGTTCGTGTCGCGAAATCGGGCGAATCACTCGATAAATAAGAAGAACGTGACGAAAGGAGGTCCATTCGACTATGAACCGTTTGCAAGAGAAGTATAAAAGCGACATCGTGAAAGCGATGATGGATAAATTCAACTATGACTCGGTCATGCAAGTACCGAAAGTCGAAAAGATTGTCATCAACATGGGTGTAGGTGACGCTGTTTCGAACTCGAAAGCACTTGATATGGCAGTTGAAGAATTAACAATTCTTTCAGGTCAAAAACCACTCGTAACGAAAGCGAAGAAATCAATCGCTGGTTTCAAACTTCGTGAAGGTATGCCAATCGGTGCGAAGGTTACACTTCGTGGCGAGCGCATGTACGATTTCCTCGACAAATTGGTAACTGTTTCACTTCCACGTGTACGTGACTTCCGCGGTGTATCGAAGAAAGCATTCGACGGACGCGGTAACTACACGCTTGGCGTGAAAGAGCAACTTATTTTCCCTGAGATCGATTACGATAAAGTATCTAAAGTACGCGGTATGGACATCGTTGTTGTTACAACAGCAAACACAGACGAAGAAGCACGTGAATTGCTCACACTTCTCGGTATGCCATTCCAAAAATAATCTAGAGGGAGGTCGACAACATGGCTAAAAAGTCAATGGTGAATCGCGAACTTAAACGCGAGAAACTCGTTGCCCAGTACGCTGAAAAGCGTGCGAAGTTGAAAGCTGAAGGCGATTATATCGGACTCAGCAAATTGCCACGTAACTCGTCACCTGTACGCTTGCACAACCGTTGCAGCATCACAGGTCGTCCGCATGGTTACATGGGTAAATTCGGGATCAGCCGTATCAAGTTCCGTGATCTTGCATACAAAGGTCAAATCCCTGGTGTTAAAAAAGCAAGCTGGTAATCCACTAACAGTGTGAAAGGAGGTACATCGCATGGTAATGACAGACCCTATTGCAGATATGCTTACACGTATCCGTAACGCTAACATGGTTCGCCATGAAAAAATGGAGCTTCCAGCTTCGAACATTAAACGTGAGATCGCTGAAATCCTTAAGCGTGAAGGTTTCATTCGCGATGTTGAATATATCGAGGACGCTAAACAAGGTACACTTCGTCTTTTCCTTAAATATGGAGCAAGCAACGAACGTGTAATCACTGGTCTCAAACGTATTTCGAAACCAGGTCTTCGCGTATACGCAAAAGCTGATGAAGTACCTAAAGTACTCGGAGGACTCGGGATCGCAGTTCTTTCGACATCTAAAGGTCTTATGACTGATAAAGAAGCTCGCCAACAACAAGTCGGCGGCGAAGTGCTCGCCTACATCTGGTAAGTCACTTTTCTAACAAGAACGGAGGTGTAATCAATGTCACGTATTGGTAAAAAACCAGTTACGATTCCTGCTGGCGTTACTGTAACAGTTGCTAATGACAACACGGTCACAGTAAAAGGTGCTAAAGGTGAACTTTCGCTTTCAGCTAACCCGGCATTGGAAATCAAAGTTGAAGAGAACGAATTGACGGTTGTTCGTCCAGACGAATCGAAAGAAAGCCGTACAATTCACGGTACGACACGTGCCCTTATTGCCAACATGGTACAAGGTGTGTCGAACGGATTCCAAAAAACACTTGAGATCTCGGGGGTTGGTTACCGTGCTACGAAGCAAGGTAACAAACTCGTCCTCAACCTCGGCTACTCGCACCCAATCGAGTACGTTGCTGAGGAAGGTATCGAAATCGAAGTTCCTTCAAACACGCAAATCATCGTAAAAGGGATTAACAAAGAGCGCGTCGGTCACGTTGCTGCTCAAATCCGCTCGTACCGTGCTCCAGAACCTTACAAAGGTAAAGGTGTTCGTTACTCTGATGAACGTATTCGCCGTAAAGAAGGTAAGACTGGTAAGTAATTCGTCACGAAATGAACGGAAAGGAGTGGCATAAATGATCACAAAGGCAGATAAAAATGCAGTTCGTAAAAAACGTCATGCTCGCGTACGTCGTACGATCACGGGGACAGCAGCTCGTCCACGTTTGAACGTATTCCGTTCGAGCAAGCACATTTACGTTCAACTTATCGATGACGCGGCACAAACAACGCTTGTGTCTGCATCTTCGAAAGATAAAGCTCTCGATCTTACAAATGGCGGTAACGTTGAAGCAGCGAAAGCTGTTGGTAAACTTGCTGCAGAACGTGCACTCGAGAAAGGTATCGACACAGTTGTGTTCGACCGTGGTGGATACCTCTATCATGGCCGCGTCAAAGCTGTTGCAGAAGCAGCTCGTGAAGCAGGTCTTAAATTCTAATAAAAAGGAGGGGACACTCGATGCGCCAGTTAGACGTTAACATGGAACAACTTGAAGAACGCGTTGTTACCGTAAACCGCGTCGCGAAAGTCGTAAAAGGTGGCCGCCGCTTCCGTTTTGCTGCTCTCGTAGTCGTAGGTGACAAAAATGGTCACGTCGGTTTCGGTACAGGTAAGGCACAAGAGGTGCCAGAAGCGATTCGCAAGGCTATTGAAGCCGCTAAGAAAAACATGGTACAAGTACCTATGGTTGGTACAACAATTCCACACGAAATCACAGGAGTATTCGGAGCAGGTCGTGTATTCATGAAACCAGCTTCTGAAGGTACTGGGGTTATCGCTGGTGGTCCAGTTCGTGCGGTGCTCGAACTTGCAGGTGTAGGTGACATCCTTTCGAAATCGTTAGGTTCAAACACACCGATCAACATCGTCCGTGCGACGGTACAGGGCTTGACTGAGCTCAAAAAAGCAGAGGAAGTTGCTAAACTACGTGGTAAAAGCGTAGAAGAACTTCTTAACTAAGGGAGGGAACTAGACATGGCGAAACTCGCAATCACCCTCACACGCAGCACAATTGGTCGTCCGGAAGGTCAGCGTGTTACTGTACGTACACTCGGTCTTCGCAAAATGCATCAAACGGTCGTTGTCCCAGACAACGTCGCGATGCGCGGTATGATCAACAAAGTGTCGCACCTTGTGACTGTAAAAGAAATCAACGAATAATAAAGATTTTAATAAATAAGGAGGTGCCACTATGAAACTCCATGAATTGAAGCCAACTCCAGGTTCACGTCACGAACGTAACCGTGTCGGTCGCGGTATGGCGACTGGTAACGGTAAAACTTCTGGTCGTGGACACAAAGGTCAAAAAGCTCGTTCGGGCGGTGGCGTTCGTCCAGGATTTGAAGGTGGACAAAACCCACTTTACCGTCGTCTTCCAAAACGCGGTTTCAACAACCCAACTCGTAAAGAGTACGCGGTTGTTTCCCTAGACACGCTTAACCGTTTCGAAGCAGGTACTGAAGTTACTCCAGAACTCTTAATCGAGACTGGTGTTGTCAGCTCTGCTAAAGACGGAATCAAGGTCCTTGCTAACGGCAAGCTTGAAACTAAATTGACTGTAAAAGCCAACAAGTTCTCGGGTGCAGCGAAAGAAGCAATCGAAGCAGCTGGCGGTACAGTTGAGGTGATCTGATGTTTCAGACGATCTCCAATATGTGGCGCGTGAAAGATATTCGACAGCGTATTCTCTTCACACTCGCAATCATCATCATTTTCCGCATCGGGGCTCATATCCCGGTGCCGATGGTGAATACGGATGTGTTGCGTTTTGACTCAGGAGGTCTTCTTGACTTCTTGAACTTGTTTGGAGGAAATGCTTTACAGAACTTCTCCTTGTTCGCAATGGGGATCATGCCGTACATTACGGCATCGATCGTTGTGCAACTTTTACAAATGGACGTCGTTCCAAAGTTTGCCGAATGGGCTAAACAAGGAGAGGCGGGCCGTAAAAAGTTAGCGACGGTCACGCGCTATGGGACGATCATCTTAGGCTTTGTCCAAGCGACTTCACTGTCGTTTGGATTTAACCGCCTCTACCCAGGTCTCGTCAATGAGACGTGGGGAACGGCAACTTACTTTGTGATCGCGATTGTACTCACTGCGGGTACAGCGTTCTTGATGTTCCTTGGTGAAATGACAACGGAGAAAGGTGTTGGGAATGGTATTTCCATCATTATCTTCGCCGGTATCGTCGCCGGGTTCCCAAGAATCTTCACGCAGATTTATGAAACAAAACTCCAAAACGCTGGAGATGCATTGTTCATTAATATCGTTTACTTGGTTGTATTGGCACTTGTTATTTTGGCTGTGACGGTTGGGATCATTTATGTTCAACAAGCGGCACGCAAAATTCCAATCCAATATGCAAAACGCACGGCGAACCGTACCCCAGTGGGCGGTCAGTCAACGCACTTGCCAATCAAACTAAACGCAGCAGGTGTTATCCCGGTTATCTTCGCGATTTCCTTCATGGTAACACCACCAACTGTTGCAAGCTTCATTGCTTCGCCGGAGACAACGCAAAAATTACAGACGTACTTTGACACGACGGCGCCAATCGGAATGTCGATTTACGTTGCGTTAATCATTGCGTTTGCCTACTTCTATACATTTATTCAGGTCAACCCTGAGCAAATGGCAGAAAACCTGCAGAAGCAAGGTGGTTATATTCCTGGGATTCGTCCTGGGGCGCAAACAGAACAGTACATCACGAAGTTGCTGTATCGATTGACTTTCTTCGGAGCGATCTTCTTATCGCTCGTGGCGATCATGCCGACAATCTTCATTAAGCTTGCCGGTCTTCCAACTTCCGTTCAAATCGGAGGAACGAGCTTGTTGATCGTCATCGGGGTAGCCCTCGAAACGATGAAACAAATCGAAAGTCAACTTGTAAAACGACACTATAAAGGCTTTATCCGTTAAAGCGGAAGGAAGGGTTGACCCTTCCTTCCTGTCGTGTTTACAAGCCCTTCGTGAAAATCAAAACTGGAGGCTAACCGAGATGAATCTAGTACTCATGGGCTTACCGGGTGCTGGGAAAGGGACTCAAGCTGCTAAAATCGTAGAAGAGTACCAAATCCCTCACATTTCGACAGGCGACATGTTTCGTGCGGCAATCAAAGGCGGAACGCCACTCGGTAAAGAAGCCAAGTCATTCATGGATAAAGGTGAACTCGTACCGGACGAGGTAACAATCGGAATCGTACGTGAACGCCTTAGCCAAGATGACACAGAAAAAGGTTTCTTACTCGATGGATTCCCGCGTACTGTTGCTCAAGCAGAGGCACTCGAAAGTTTGCTTAAAGATTTGGGGAAACAGATTGACCACGTCGTCAACATCGATGTGGATGCGGAAATTCTCGTTCCACGCTTGACAGGTCGTTGGATCTGCCCAACGTGTGGTGCGACATATCACGTGATCTTCAACCCACCAAAAGTGGAAGGCATCTGTGATGTGGATGGGTCGGCACTCATGCAACGTGAAGACGATAAAGAGGAAACGGTTCGCCGTCGCCTTGACGTCAACATCGAGCAATCGAAACCACTCATTGACTTTTACGCTGAAAAAGGGTATCTTCGTACATTGGATGGAGATCGTCCAATCGATGTCGTATATGCCGATGTCAAAGCATTACTCGGTGATACTGAATGATCATCACGAAGACGCCTCGTGAAATTGCGATTATGCGTGAGGCTGGGCAAATTGTTGCTCGAACGCACCAGGTGCTCAAACAGCACATTAAACCAGGAATCACGACGCTTGAGCTCGACCGGATTGCGGAAGATTACATTCGCAGCCAAGGTGCGACGCCATCGTTCAAAGGCTATAACGGTTTTACCGGTAGTGTTTGCGCTTCGGTGAACGAAGAGCTTGTTCATGGCATTCCAGGAAAACGGGTATTGAAAGATGGAGATATTATCTCAATCGATATCGGTGCCTACTATAATGGATACCATGGAGATTCCGCTTGGACTTATCCAGTGGGAACAATCACAGAAGAGACACAGCGGCTACTTGACGTAACCGAAGAAAGTCTGTATAAAGGATTGGAGCACGCCAAGGCTGGAGGGCGATTGACAGATATTTCGCATGCGATTCAAGCATATGTTGAATCACATGACTTTTCTGTCGTCCGCGAATACGTCGGTCATGGTGTTGGACAAAATTTGCACGAAGAACCGCAAATTCCACACTATGGTCCACCGGGGAAAGGGCCGCGCCTGAAGACTGGGATGACGTTAGCCATTGAACCAATGGTTAATGCTGGTCAACGCTATGTTCGAACACTGGCTGATAACTGGACAGTTGTCACCGTGGACGGTAGCATGTGCGCCCACTTTGAGCACACCATCGCCATCACAGACGATGGATACGAGATTTTAACGAAACTCGATTCCGGTGAATGAGGCTCTATTGTTTCATACTGATCCGTTCTGGATCCTTCTCTCACAGTAGATGGCAATAGATCGTCTGTGCTCCTAAAGATTTTCATATAGAAAGGGGAATAAATGATGGCGAAACAAGATGTCATTGAAGTGGAAGGCACTGTTGTCGAACCACTTCCGAACGCAATGTTTAAAGTGGAGTTAGAAAACGGCCACACGGTGCTCGCGCACGTCTCAGGGAAAATTCGGATGCACTACATTCGGATCCTTCCAGGTGACCGCGTAACTGTTGAGTTGTCTCCATACGACTTGACTCGCGGGCGGATTACGTACCGTTATAAGTAACTCCGATTTTTCCAGGAGGAGGGTATACTCATGAAAGTAAGACCGTCGGTAAAACCGATTTGCGAAAAATGTAAAGTTATTCGCCGTAAGGGTAAAGTAATGGTAATTTGCGAAAACCCGAAACACAAACAAAAACAAGGTTAATTTCAGAGGAGGTGCACACATGGCACGTATTGCTGGTGTAGATATTCCACGCGAAAAACGTATCGTTATTTCGCTCACATACATCTATGGTATTGGTAAAACAAAAGCACAAGAAATTTTGAAGGCTGCTAACGTATCTGAAGAGACACGCACACGCGACCTTACTGAAGATGAACTCAACCGTATCCGTGAAGCAATTGACGGAATCAAAGTTGAAGGTGACCTTCGTCGTGAAGTTTCACTTAACATCAAACGTTTGATCGAGATCGGCGCATACCGCGGTATCCGTCATCGCCGTAGTCTCCCTGTTCGCGGTCAAAACACGAAGAACAACTCGCGTACTCGTAAAGGCCCACGCCGTACAGTAGCGAACAAGAAGAAGTAAAGGAGGGAATTGAACAATGGCGAAACGTAAGCAAAACGTACGTTCTAAACGTAAAGTTAAAAAACATGTTGAAGTCGGTGTGGTACACATCCGTTCTACATTCAACAACACAATTATCACAATCACTGATACGCAAGGTAACGCGATTTCATGGGCTACTTCTGGTAACCTTGGATTTAAAGGATCACGTAAATCGACTCCGTTCGCAGCGCAAATGGCTGCTGAAACTGCAGCGAAAGTTGCAATGGACAACGGTATGCGTACAGTAGAAGTTAACGTTAAAGGTCCTGGTGCTGGACGTGAAGCGGCTATCCGTGCGCTCCAAGCTACTGGTCTCGAAGTTACTGCAATCCGTGACGTAACTCCAGTTCCGCACAACGGTTGCCGCCCTCCAAAACGTCGCCGCGTATAATCGCTTGAGCGTGTGAGGGGTTTACCTAGCACGACAGCTTATACTTTAGCAGCTCAAACTGCACGGCAGGATATACTCAAGGAGGGGTTCAGATGATCGAGATTGAAAAACCAAAGATCGAAACGGTCGAAATCAGCGAGGACGCTACGTTTGGTAAATTCGTAGTAGAACCGCTTGAACGTGGATATGGCACTACTCTCGGTAACTCACTACGTCGAATTCTATTGTCATCGCTCCCAGGTGCAGCGGTAACAGCGGTTCAAATCGATGGCGTGCTTCACGAGTTCTCTACGATTGACGGTGTTGTCGAAGACGTCACTCAAATCGTACTCAACCTCAAGAAGTTGGCACTCAAAGTGTACTCGGAAGAAGAGAAAACGCTTGAGATTAACGTTTCAAGTGCCGGTGCTGTCACTGCGGCAGACATTACCCATGATAGCGACGTTGAAATCTTGAATCCTGAGCTCCACATCGCGACTCTCGCTGACAATGCGACGCTTCGCATGCGTTTGACTGCTCGCCGTGGTCGTGGTTACGTCCAGGCAGAAGATAACAAACGTGATGATATGCCGATTGGGGTCATTCCAATCGATTCGATCTATACACCGATTCAACGCGTGAACTACGAAGTAGATAAAACACGTGTAGGTCAAGACGCTAGCTTCGATAAGCTTTTGTTAGACGTGTGGACAGATGGTTCAATTCGTCCGGAAGAAGCTGTATCATTAGGGGCTAAAATTTTGACTGAACACTTGAACATCTTCGTTGGTTTGACAGATGAGGCTCTCAACGCAGAAATTATGGTCGAGAAAGAAGAAGACCAAAAAGAAAAAGTACTCGAAATGACGATTGAAGAACTCGATCTCTCAGTTCGTTCGTACAACTGCTTGAAGCGCGCTGGCATCAACACTGTTCAAGAACTCGCAAACAAATCAGAGGAAGAGATGATGAAAGTTCGTAACCTCGGACGTAAATCACTCGAAGAAGTTCAACACAAGTTGGACGAACTCGGTTTGGGCTTGCGTAAAGAAGACTAAGTTCAACCGAAGGAGGGAAATGTAATGGCTTATTCGAAACTTGGCCGTACAAGCTCGCAACGCAAGGCGCTTTTGCGTGATCTTGCAACTGACCTAATCATCAACGAGCGCATTCAAACAACTGAACAAAAAGCGAAAGAACTTCGCCCAGTCGTTGAAAAATTGATCACTCTTGGGAAACGTGGCGATCTTCATGCCCGTCGTCAAGTAGCTTCATTCGTTCGCAAGGAGAACGCTGGAGAAAAAGACGCAATCCAAAAATTGTTCGAAGACGTGGCACCACGCTACGCTGAACGTCAAGGTGGATACACGCGCATCATGAAAGTCGGCCCACGCCGCGGTGATGGTGCAGAAGTTGTAATCATCGAACTCGTCTAATTCATTAGGCAGTCAACAGGGCATGCGGTGACGTATTGCCCTGTTTCCACATCAGAAAGGAGTCGACCCATGGAATCACAAATTATGGTACGGGATGTCGTATTTCATTACCCTGGACAGTCTGAGCCGGCGCTTAACGGCCTATCGCTCGATGTATATAAAGGGGAATGGCTTGCGATTGTCGGCCATAATGGTTCTGGCAAGTCGACACTGACGAAGTTGTGGAACGGACTTCTCATTCCTGAACAGGGGGAAGTTCGCGTCGAGACACTCGATCCGTCGAACGCCGCAGACGTGTGGGACGTTCGAACGCGAATCGGGGTCGTCTTTCAAAATCCCGACAATCAATTTGTCGGGGCGACCGTGCGCGATGATGTGGCATTTTCTCTCGAAAACATGGGACTTCCACGTCAAGAAATGGTTCGTCGAATTGATGACAGTCTAGCGCGCGTTGGATTATCGGAACTAGCGGACCGTGAACCGCATCAGTTATCCGGTGGACAAAAGCAGCGCGTTGCGATAGCTGCGGCTCTCGCAATGCGCCCGCGTGTCCTCGTGCTCGATGAAGCGACCTCCATGCTCGACCCGATTGGGCGACAAGAGGTATTACAAACGGTACGACAGCTCGTCTCGGAAGGGATGACCGTTGTCGCCATTACACACGAGCTCGACGAAGTGTTGTTTGCTGACCGTATCATTGCATTGTCGAAAGGCAAGATTGCGATGACCGGCACACCTGAAGACGTGTTTCAACATCCAGATACGCTTCGTGACATTCAACTAGATGTCCCGTTTATCGTTCGGATGCAACTCGAACTGAAGGCACGTGGCATTCCACTCGATCGTCTGATGCTACAACATTCGGAGTTGGTGAACCATCTATGCCGATACGCATTGAAGAAGTAACATATCAATACCAAATGAATACTCCGTTTGAACGAACCGCGCTGCGCGATGTGAATGTAACCATTCCGTCGGGAGCGCTTGTTGCGTTTCTTGGGCATACTGGCTCAGGGAAATCGACACTCGTTCAACATATGAACGGCTTATTGCGCCCGACTGACGGACGTGTGGTGGTCGATGATATCATTGTCACCCCGATTCGGACGCGCCGTGACAAGAAACAGAATCTTTTGCCGCTTCGGCGTCGCGTTGGGCTCGTCTTTCAATATCCAGAGCACCAATTGTTTGAAGAGACGGTCGAACGCGACGTCATGTTCGGTCCGCGCAACTTTGGCGCGACAGATGCCGAAGCGAAAGAGCGAGCCCACGAGGCCCTTCGTCTCGTCGGCTTGGATGAAACGTTATGGGACCGTTCGCCGTTTGATCTTTCAGGAGGGCAGATGCGCCGTGTCGCGATTGCAGGTGTTTTAGCGAGCCGGCCTGATGTGCTCATTGTCGATGAACCGACAGCGGGTCTCGACCCAATTGGGAGACGAGACATGCTCGCCTTATTCAAACGTTTACGAGAAGAGTTGAACCTTACGTTGATCCTTGTCTCGCATGACATGGATGATGTACTCGCCTATGCGGAGCGCGTCATCGTGATGGAGCGTGGTCAGGTGGCGTTTGATGGGGACCCGTTTGAATTGTTCCAAGACGAGGTACTGGTGCGACGTCTCCAGCTCGACATCCCGCACGTCTTACGATTCGCTCGTGACATGGCACCGGTTCTTGGAGAAACGTCCATCCCGCTCGTACGAACCGAGAGCGAGCTGGCGGATTGGGTGGCGGAACGGCTGAAAGGGGGAGCGACATGATTATCGGTCAATATATACCCGGACATTCGTGGCTTCATTCCCTTGATGCGCGTGCCAAGACGCTCTTCATTTTAGGATTCATCCCAGTTGTTTTTTTAGCTGACAACTTATGGACGAATTTATTTTTACTCGCGTTCACGTTGTTTGCGGTCAAACTGTCACAGTTATCGTGGCGCTATTTATGGAACGGTCTTCGCATGATCTTATTTTTGATCGTCTTCACGTTGATCTTACAACTGTTATTCAATCGAGACGGGACACTTCTATTCGAATTAGGACCGATTGCGATTTATTCGGAAGGAATTCGAATGGGGCTGATTGTCTCGCTTCGCTTCTTTTATCTCGTCATGTTGACGACACTCGTGACGTTAACGACGACACCGATGGAATTGACCGATTCGATTGAAGCGGGGCTACGACCATTCGAACGGATTCGTGTGCCGGCCCATGAGATTGCGTTGATGCTCTCCATCTCACTTCGTTTCCTACCGACGCTTGCGGACGAGACGGACCGGATCATGAAAGCCCAGCAGGCGCGTGGGGTCGATTTGATGAGTGGACCTTGGAAATCCCGCCTAAAAGGGGTCATCCCGCTCTTGATTCCATTGTTCATCTCCGCGTTTAAGCGTGCTGAGGACCTCGCTACGGCTATGGAAGCCCGTGGTTACCGAGGAGGAGAAGGGCGGACGAGGTTGCGTGAAATGGAATGGCAAATGCGTGACACAGCCGTATTACTCATCTTTATCGCGTTGACGCTCATTTTGTTTGGATTGAGAGGGATTGGATGAGACGAATTAAACTGATTGTCGCCTATGATGGGACACATTATGCGGGATATCAAGTGCAGCCTAATGGCAATACCATTCAAGCGGAGATTGAATCTGTCTTGGCACGTATGCATCGATATCCGGTAAAAATCGTCGCCTCAGGTCGTACAGACGCTCGCGTCCATGCTTTAGGACAGGTGATTCACTTTGACACGTCGTTAAAGATGCCCGCTGAGCGCTTCGTCAAAGCGTTAAACGCCATGCTACCAAACGATATCCTCGTTAAACAGGCAGAAGAAATAGACGATACGTTCCACGCACGTTACGGTGCGAAGCGAAAAGAGTATCGCTATTATATCCGTCAGACCGAGGATCCGTTTCGTCGGCACTATGCTGCGACCGTGACGTATAAGCTGAGCCTTGAGGCGATGCGTCAAGCGATGGAGCGGTTGATTGGGACCCACGACTTTACGTCGTTCTCTGTGACAAAGGCAGAAGTCGAAGATCGGGTCCGTACTATCTATGAAGCAGAAGTGCTCGAAATGGGAGACGAGATCATATTCCGTTTCGTTGGATCAGGTTTTCTATACAACCAAGTCCGCATTATGGTAGGGACGGTCATCGAGGTAGGGAGAGGCAAGTATCAGCCCGCAGATATCACACAAATGCTAGAGGCGAAGGACCGCCGCGTAGCGGGGATTACCGCCCCCCCACACGGTTTGTATTTGTGGAATGTGAATTATGAAAAAGTAGATTGACATTCCCCTTATAAAATCGTATTATATTCATTGGCATTTCATTTTCAAATTTAGAGATGAACCACAATCTTAGCCCCGTAAACTAGGATTATGATAAAGCATCAAAAAATTAAGTGAACAGACATTTCTAGGAGGTATTCCACATGCGCACAACATTCATGGCTAAAGCATCTGAAGTAGAACGCAAATGGCTCCTTATCGACGCAGAAGGCAAAACACTTGGTCGTTTGACTAGTGAAGTAGCTTCACTTCTTCGCGGTAAGCACAAGCCGACTTTCACACCACACGTTGATTGCGGAGACCACGTCATCATCATCAACGCTGAGAAAATCAAATTGACTGGTAACAAATTGAATGACAAGATCTACTACCGTCATTCAGGTCATCCAGGCGGTTTGAAATCACAAACTGCAAAAGAGCTTCTCGCAAAACGTCCAGAGCGTATGCTTGAACTCGCGATCAAAGGGATGCTTCCAAAAGGATCACTCGGTCGTCAACAATTCAACAAACTCCACGTTTACGCTGGAGCTGAACACAAGCACGAAGCACAAAAACCAGAAGTTTACGAACTTCGCGGTTAATCGAGACACAGGGAGGAACTAAACGATGGCAGATGTACGTTACTACGGAACAGGC
Organism: Exiguobacterium sp. SRB7LM; assembly: GCF_015712685.1. Taxonomy (GTDB): domain Bacteria; phylum Bacillota; class Bacilli; order Exiguobacteriales; family Exiguobacteriaceae; genus Exiguobacterium; species Exiguobacterium profundum. The sequence goes on from NZ_VWVR01000002.1 coordinate 50,996, forward strand.
CGCCGCAAACACTCGGTGGCTCGCGTTCACCTCGTTGCAGGTGACGGTAAAGTTGTTGTAAATGGCCGCGATATCTCAGAATACTTCGGTCATGAGACTTTGATCATGATGGCTAAATCACCACTCGTATTGACTGAAACAGAAGGTAAATACGATGTAATCGTTAACGTTAACGGTGGTGGATACACTGGACAAGCTGGAGCAATTCGCCACGGCGTATCACGTGCGCTTCTTCAAGCGGACCCAGAATTCCGTCCAAGCCTCAAAGAAAAAGGCTTCTTAACTCGTGACGCTCGTATGAAAGAACGTAAAAAATACGGTCTTAAAGCAGCACGTCGCGCACCACAATTCTCGAAGCGTTAATCTTCGCGATGTGGTTCGAACTCTCCATCCTTTCGGGTGGAGAGTTTTTTGTTTGAAATAGTCGATTCCGAACCCGTCAAGAAAACGCTTTTTTTGATATACTGATATCGAAACAGTTAGAAGGGGGAAGCAATATGCTTACAGTAGAGCAAGTACGCGAGGAATTGGCGGGGCTTGTTGATCCGACGATCAACCGAACGCTTGGAGATACAGCAGGGGTAAAAGACATCCGAATCAAAGAAGACTATGTCAGTGTAAAAGTGGCACTCGGTCAAACTGGGAGCGGGGAACAGCTTCAGTTACAACAAGAAATCGTCACGTTGCTCAAGGGGAAAGGCTTTAAGACGGTCGGGCTTCGCTTTGAGGCATTGAATGATGAAAGTTTGAAAGAGGCGACGAAACCGGCAATCCTCCGTGAAAACTCAGGGACGACGTTTATCGCCATCGCTTCTGGTAAGGGTGGCGTAGGAAAATCGACAGTATCCGTCAACTTGGCTGTCGCGCTTGCGCGAGCGGGTAAAAAGGTCGGGTTGATTGATGCGGATATTTACGGCTTCAGTGTTCCAGATATGCTCGGCATCGAGGAACGACCGGTTGTTCGCGGCGAGAAGATCATTCCAGTCGAGCGTTTTGGCGTGAAAGTCATCTCGATGGGATTCTTCGTGGAAGACAATGCGCCGGTCATCTGGCGTGGACCGATGCTCGGGAAGATGTTAAATAACTTCTTCAATGACGTCGAGTGGGGCGATCTTGACTATCTGTTGCTCGATTTACCGCCAGGAACAGGAGATGTCGCGCTCGATATCCATTCCATGCTCCCATCATGTCAGGAATTGATTGTCACGACACCTCATGCGACAGCAGCATTCGTTGCGGCTCGTGCCGGAGCGATGGCAATCAAAACGAACCACAAACTATTAGGTATCATTGAAAACATGGCTTATTTCGAAAGTAAGCTAACTGGTGAAAAAGAATACGTATTCGGTTACGGTGGTGGAGAAAAGCTTTCAGAAGCATTGAAGAGTAAGCTACTTGCTCAAATCCCGCTCGGCCAACCGTACGACAATGAAGAGGACTTTGCACCTTCTGTCTATCGGGATGGACATCCGTTCGAGCATACGTATGATGAGTTGGCGCAAGCA
>NZ_VWVR01000002.1:57500-100000 GCF_015712685.1 Exiguobacterium sp. SRB7LM
GGCGGTCGCCTCCTAAACAGTAACGGAGGCGCCCAAAGGTTCCCTCAGAATGGTTGGAAATCATTCGAAGAGTGCAAAGGCAGAAGGGAGCTTGACTGCGAGACCTACAAGTCGAGCAGGGACGAAAGTCGGGCTTAGTGATCCGGTGGTTCCGCATGGAAGGGCCATCGCTCAACGGATAAAAGCTACCCTGGGGATAACAGGCTGATCTCCCCCAAGAGTCCACATCGACGGGGAGGTTTGGCACCTCGATGTCGGCTCATCGCATCCTGGGGCTGGAGTAGGTCCCAAGGGTTGGGCTGTTCGCCCATTAAAGCGGTACGCGAGCTGGGTTCAGAACGTCGTGAGACAGTTCGGTCCCTATCCGTCGTGGGCGCAGGAAATTTGAGGAGAGCTGTCCTTAGTACGAGAGGACCGGGATGGACGCACCGCTGGTGTACCAGTTGTTCCGCCAGGAGCACCGCTGGGTAGCTACGTGCGGACGGGATAAGTGCTGAAAGCATCTAAGCATGAAGCCCCCTCCGAGATGAGATTTCCCTTTGAGCAATCAAGAAAGACCCCTCAGAGACGATGAGGTAGATAGGTCATGGGTGGAAGCGTGGCGACACGTGGAGCTGAATGATACTAATCGGTCGAGGCTTTGATCTAGTCTAATGGTTTGTGTTGATGAATCCTCAGTTTTCAGGGAACAAGCCCTAAAACAATATTGACATGCGTATGACGCGGTGTTAATATTCATTTTGTCTGGTGGCGATAGCGAGACGGCCACACCCGTTCCCATGCCGAACACGGAAGTTAAGCGTCTCAGCGCCGAAAGTAGTTGGGGGATCTCCCCCTGTGAGGATAGGACGTTGCCAGGCCAACGTAGAAGACGATCAAGCATATGCTTGATCGTCTTTTTTCATATTTTGATAGTTTAGGAGGAATGACAGATGGCTCCTGCTCGGGAAAATCCATTTACATTTTTAGAGGTTCTAGAACAGCATGTTCGTGAACACCGCGTCTCTTTCCACGTACCAGGTCATCATAACGGTACAGTGGTTGATGATCGCTTACCTGATGCATTCGCAAAAGTCATGCCTTACGATTTGACTGAGCTAGCACATTTAGACGATTTGCACGATGCCTCGGGAATCATTGAGCAAGCAGAATGTGCATTGGGTAAGTTGTATGAGAGTAAAAGTAAATGGCTTGTCAACGGATCGACTGTGGGAAATTGGAGTATGCTCGCGGCAACAGTGAAACGTGGTGAACAGGTATATGTTCAACGGAACTCACATAAATCGATTTGGAACGCGATCGAGTGGTTAGGATTAAAGCCAGTATTACTAACGCCTACCATTGAACGCGGCACAGGTATCCCGACGGTCGTAACATTAGATACGATTAAACAGGCCATTCAAGAATTTCCTGGAGGGAGAGCCGTCATGTTGACGTCTCCAACCTATTACGGGGATATGGCAGACATTCGAACGATTTCAGACTATTTGACACTATTAGACATTCCATTGCTTGTCGATGAAGCACACGGCGCTCATTTAATTCATCCACAGTTGCCACGTCGCTCTGCAATCTTCGAAGGAGCGAGCGCAGTCGTACAGTCCGCGCATAAAACGTTGCCTGCCTTAACCATGGGGGCTTGGGTTCACTATAAAGATAATATCGATGAAGCGCGTTTGAAGCATGCATTAGCCTCTTTCCAGACCTCGAGTCCGTCTTATCTCATCATGGCTTCATTGGATTATGCTCGTTCTTATCTAGAACGTTTAACGGATGAGGAATGGTCTGCTATCCAAAAAAGCCATGCACAATTTGTTCTTGAATTAAAACGAGCTGGTTTTGTTGTAAAAGTCGGAGATGACTTTACGAAGGTGACGATTCTGACTTATCCAAAGAATGGATTGATCTTTAGTCAGCATCTCGCCTCAATCGGCATAGACATCGAGTTGGCGGCAGTCGATCATGTGTTATTCTGCTTGCCATTAAGGGAAATAGAGAAACAGGAAATCGAGCATTGGATCAAATTAATAAAAAAAGCATCTACTCATGTGCCGATCATTGAAGACGATGAAACGATTTTCCCATTTCCACAAACCGAGCGCGTGTCTGAACTATATACGTCTGTAACAGCTCTTCCAATGCAGCGAGTTCTTTTCGACCAAGCAATTGGATTGATTTCAGCAGAGACGGTGATTCCATACCCACCAGGTATTCCATGGATTCTAAAAGGAGAGCGTATTACAGAAGAAAAAATCCGTGTGCTCCGGGAATGGATTTCTTTAGGGAGGAAGCTTCAAGCTAGTAAGCATGTTATGATAGAGCAAATTGACGTTATTGTAGAGGAGTTTTAAAACGTGAACGGAATGTTTATAACGGTTGAAGGACCTGATGGATCAGGAAAGTCCACACAGCTTCAATTATTAGTAGAAAACTTAAAGCAAAAAGGATATGACATTGTCGTGACCCGAGAACCCGGAGGAACAACGGTCGGGAATCAGATTCGCGAAGTGTTATTATCGCCGGATCATCATGAGATGACCCCACGCGTGGAGATGATGCTCTATGCCGCGTCACGGGCACAGAACGTGGAACAAGTGATTCGTCCAGCGTTAGAGCGGGGCGCGATTGTCCTCTGCGACCGGTTCATCGATGCATCCATTGCTTATCAAGGATATGGATTGCAGTATGACCTTGATCAGATTCGGTCATTAAATGAATGGGCAACGAATGGTCTCACACCCGATCTAACCTTTTTATTTGATTTAAACCCGGAACGGGCAAGTGCACGTATGAAGGATCGGGGACAGCTTGATCGAATTGAGAGTCGTGATCAAGCATTCCACGAGCGTGTCTATGCAGGATTCCAAACGTTACTGAAACAGTATCCAGAACGAATCGTTCGGATTGATGCTGATCAATCGATTGAATGCATTCAAGATGAGGTGCTTGATTATACAATTGAACGACTACAACAAGGAGGCGTACAAATATGATGAAAATGGTAATTGCAATCGTACATGATAAGGATAGCGCACGTTTGTCCGACGCACTCGTCGAGCAAGATTTTCGCGCAACAAAGTTAGCCACGACTGGTGGATTTTTAAAAGAAGGTAATACAACGTTTATGATGGGGATTCCACAAGAGCGTCTTGATGATTTGATGGACGTGATTCAATCGAACTGCTCGAGCCGTGACCAAATGATCACGCCGATTTCACCGATGGGAGGACATGCGGATTCGTATATTCCTTACCCAGTCGAAGTACAAGTCGGAGGGGCGACGGTATTCGTCTTGCCGATCGAAGGATTCCATCAGTTTTAATGGGAGTTGGGCATATGCGTTTTCAAGAATTGAGCGAGTCGCAAACTGTCGTTTCTCGCATCATTCAAAATTCAATCGTTTCGAATAAAGTGGGGCATGCGTATATCTTCTCAGGAGATTATGAGCCTTATTTGATTGATACAGCCACATTGTTCGCCAAAGCCTTATTTTGTGAATCACCAGATGGTGCAGAGCCTTGTGGAGTGTGTCGAAACTGTCGGCGTATGGATTCTAAAAACATTGTCGACTACATCGAAGTGGAGCCGGACGGTGCGAGTATAAAAAAAGAACAGATTCAGCAATTGCTCAGTGATTTATCACTACGAGGTGCTGAAGGTGATCGCCAAGTGTACGTCATTCATCAAGCGCACAAGATGACGACTCAAGCGGCAAACAGTCTACTGAAATTCTTTGAAGAACCGGGAGTAGGAAAGCTTGCTATTTTAGTGACGACACAACCACAGTTGCTTCTTCCGACGATTCGTTCGCGCGCGCAACAACTTGCTTTTCGTCCAATCGACCGAGCCCAATTGGCGCAAACGATGTCAGAAGAACTGTCCTGTACGTATGATTTGGCATACCTTGCCTTGACCGTTTATCCGAAATGGGATGACGCGAAAGAAGCGCTTGAGCAGGAGTGGTTTGTACAGGCGTATGGGCTAGTGGTACAATTAATTGAAGTATTGACGAAACGACCTCAAGAGTTGCTCTTGTTCGCACAAGAAAAATGGTTAGGGCATTTCAAAGGACGGAATGAGTTGCGAGTTGGTCTTGAATTATTCGAACATTGGCTAGAGGAGGCACTTCATTTAAAAGTGCGAGATATGTATGCTCCGAAGCTATTTAAGAATGAGGTCGCCTTGTACAACGCATTTATCCAAAATCGATCTGTCACGAAGCTTACACATGCGATTGAAAGTGTACATGCGGCCATTTGGCGACTTGAGGCAAACGTCAATCCTCAATTAACGTTCGAACGACTTTCGTTCGATTTGCAGAAAGGATAGAAGCGCGTGCTTGAAGTAGTTGGAGTCCGTTTTAAAGAAGCGGGAAAAATCTATTACTTTTCACCAGGCGATGCAACGCTTAAACGTGGGGACCATGTCATCGTTGAAACGGTACGTGGCATTGAGTATGGGGAAATCGTCCAAGTCAACAAGCGGCTCGGCGAAGACGAAGTCGTCCTGCCGTTGAAGACAATCCTTCGTGTCGCGGACCAAAAGGATGCGGATATCGTACGCGATAATCGACTGGCAGCCGTTGATGCTCACGCCGTCTGTGAAGAAAAAATTCGAGAACATCAATTAGAAATGAAGCTAGTTGATGTTGAGTATACATTTGATCGCAATAAAGTGATCTTTTATTTTACTGCCGAGGGTCGCGTCGACTTTCGAGAATTGGTAAAAGACTTAGCTAGTGTGTTTCGGACACGAATCGAGCTCCGACAAATCGGTGTTCGTGATGAAGCGAAACTCCTTAGCGGGATTGGGCCATGTGGTCGGGTTCTTTGCTGCTCGTCATTTCTTGGGGAATTCGAACCGGTCTCGATCAAAATGGCCAAAGACCAGAATCTCTCGTTGAATCCGAATAAGATCTCTGGAGTATGTGGTCGTCTGATGTGCTGTTTGAAATATGAGAATGACACATATGAAGAACTGAAACGTGATTTACCAGACGTCGGCAAGCGAATCAAAATTCCAGAAGGTGATGGTCGGGTAATCGGTCTTAACATTTTGGACCAACTCATTCAAGTCGAGCTCCACGATCGGACGCGTGTCGTCACGTATACGATTGATGAACTCGTTGAAGTGGGTGCGATTAAACGAAAACCGTCAAAACAGTGATGGGGTGCTGAGCAGTGGAAAGAATGGACAAAAAAGAAGTGATGATGCGGGTGGATGCGATCGAGCAACAGATGCAGCTCCTCACCGAACATTTAGGCGTGTTAAAAGAGCAGCTCGCTTATTTGCTTGAAGAGAACCAGCATATGTATCTAGAGAATCATCACTTACGCGAAAAAGTCGAACAATTGGCAGAAGTTGATACGACAAATGGTGATTCACAAATCGCATTGTCTGGGAAAGGGCAGAACAATTTGGCTGCGCTGTATCAAGAAGGATTCCACATTTGTAACCTCCATTACGGACAGGTACGAAAAGATGGGGACTGTCTCTTCTGTTTGTCGATGCTCAATAAACATTAATACGGGGCGATAGATAGGGGTTCCCTATCCGTCGCCTTTCTTTTATAGAAGGAGGAAACGATGGTAACGGTTAAGGATGGAGAACGCCTTGATGATTTGCTCGGACGTCCAGGTAAAATCATTCAAAGTGATGATGTGTTCTCATTTTCATTAGATGCGGTACTGCTTGCAGAGTTTGTATGGGTGCCTATCCAAAAAGGACAACTGGTCGATTTGTGTGCTGGCACCGGGGCAATCCCGCTCTTTTTGTCATATCGTACAAAAGGAACGATAACAGGTGTGGAGATTCAATCGAAACTGGTCGACATGGCGAATCGAAGCATGGCGGTCAATCGTCTTGAAGAGCGAATTCGAGTGGTGGAGGGCGATGTGAAAACGGCAGCGGCGCAGCTCGGGCATGCACGATATGACGTAGTCACATGTAACCCGCCCTACTTTTTAGCGAACGAGACGTCACTCCGAAATCAAAATGAGCATCATACGATTGCGCGCCATGAAGTGCTGTGCACGTTGGAAGATTGCATCAGGACGGCCAGTCAACTCGTCAAACCGGGAGGGAAAGTGGCGTTCGTGCATCGGCCAGAACGTTTACTTGATATCCTGACGTTGATGCGTGCGTATCGAATTGAACCAAAACGAATGCAACTCGTTTACCCGAAAGCGGGACGCGAGGCGAATACCTTATTAATCGAGGGATCGAAAGATGGAAAAGCAGGTCTTAAAATTTTACCGCCATTTGTTGTCTATGAAGAAGACGATACGTATACAGAAGCGATGCGAGCTATTCTCGATGCCTAAACATTATACGTACATCTTGGAATGCGGTGATGGAACGTACTACACGGGCTATACGACAGACGTGGAAAAGCGACTCCTTGCACATAATGCCGGGAAAGGTGCGAAATATACGAAAGCTCGTCTCCCTGTACGACTTCGGTACGTACAATCGTTTGAGACGAAGCGGGAGGCCATGCGATACGAATGGTCCATCAAGCAATTGACCCGAGCACAAAAAGAGAAGTTGATGGAGGGGACGACCAATGAATTCACAGAAGAGCTATCAAACTGAACAACCGACGTTGTATGTCGTGCCGACCCCAATTGGGAACTTGGAGGATATGACGTATCGCGCGGTACGGACCCTTCAGGAAGTAGACTTAATCGCAGCGGAAGACACACGACAAACGATGAAGCTTTGCCGACACTTTGACATTGCGACAAAATTGATTAGCTATCATGAACACAATAAAGAAGTGAGTGGTCCAAGACTGATTGACGATCTGTTGTCAGGGAAATCGATTGCCGTTGTCTCAGATGCAGGTATGCCTGGAATTTCAGACCCGGGAAGCGATCTCGTGCGATTAGCCATTGAGGCAAACATCCCGGTTGTCGTCTTACCCGGTGCGAATGCAGCACTTACGGCACTCGTCGCATCCGGTCTTGCAACTGAACGTTTTCTCTATTACGGTTTCTTGCCGCGTAAGAAGAAGGATCGGGTTGAGGTTCTCGAATCGATTCAATACGAACCTGGCACCGTCATTTTTTATGAGGCTCCTCATCGTTTGAAAGAGATGTTGACAGCGATTCGACAAGTGTTCGGGAATCGACAAATCGTATTAGGTCGTGAACTGACAAAAACGTTTGAAGAGTTTTTGAGAGGAACTGTGGATGAGGCGTTGACATGGTGCGAGGGTGAAGTGCGTGGTGAGTTTGTCGTCTTGGTGAGTGGAGCGACAGAGGCGGCACCTACGACAACATGGTGGGAAACACTATCTGCATACGAGCACGTGGTTCACTATATCGAAGAAGGACTGAAACCAAACGCGGCAATCAAACAAACTGCGAAAGACCGCGGCGAGTCTCGGAATGATGTATACGATACGTATCATCAATTGCATAAAAAAGAGTAAGCAAGGAAATCCTTGCTTACTCTTCGCTGTAGTAATTTTCGAGCATGTTCTTCAACTCAACGAGAACACGTTGTGCACCTTCTGGTGACAAGATGAGTTTGCCGTCTGCCAATTTGAAGTTATCATCTGATACTTCGCCTGTGACTTGGCAAGTCATGTTTGGCTTATATTTTTTCAAAACGATTTGATCGTTGTCGACGTAAATCTCGAGAGCATCTTTCTCTGCGATACCGAGTGTACGACGCAATTCGATTGGAATAACGACACGACCAAGCTCATCAACCTTACGTACAATACCTGTAGATTTCATTTTGTGTTTCCTCCTCCAATGATGTCGAAATCTCGTGGTGACATGAATCGTCAAAATTCGACAATGTGACTACAGCAAAAAGCATACTAAACTTTCCAATTGCAGTCAACTGCTTACTATCTGGAAAAGTAAATTTTCGAAATTTGTCGAATCAAGAACGATATATACCTAAATTTCCCCGTAAGTTTGAACTTGAAACAAAGAAAGGGTATTTTTGGAACATTTATGACGAAGAAAACGCAAAAAAATTCCAAACAATTAGGTTTGGAAATTCTTTTGTCGAACCGTGTATAATGGAAATTGCATATGTCGAAAGGATGGAGAATAAATCATGGCGAAGCCGACTTTTTATATTACAACCCCAATTTATTATCCGAGTGCAAAACTGCACATCGGTCACGCATATACCACGGTAGCAGGTGATGCGATTGCGCGCTACAAACGCTTAAAAGGTTTTGATGTCCGTTATTTGACAGGAACGGATGAGCACGGTCAAAAGATTCAAGAAAAAGCGAAAGAAGCAGGCGTGACACCACAAGCTTTCGTGGATGAAGTCGTGGAAGAGATCAAGGTCTTATGGGACCGTCTTGAAATCTCGTACGATGACTACATCCGTACGACAGAGGACCGTCATAAGAAAGTGGTCGAGCATGTTTTCGAGACATTACTTAAAAATGGGGACATCTACCTCGGTGAGTACGAAGGATGGTATTCCGTACCGGATGAGACATACTACACTGAATCGCAGCTCGTCGATGGAAAAAGTCCTGACAGTGGACATCCGGTCGAACTCGTTCGTGAGGAGTGCTACTTCTTCCGCCTCAGTAAATACGCGGACCGCTTGATTGAATATTTTGAGTCACATCCTGATTTTATTTTGCCAGAATCTCGTAAAACCGAGATGATCAATAACTTCTTAAAGCCAGGTCTTCAAGATTTGGCTGTATCACGTACGACATTTGACTGGGGCGTACAAGTTCCATCGAACCCGAAGCACGTCGTGTACGTATGGGTCGATGCGCTCACAAACTATATCTCATCACTCGGATACGGCACAGACAACGATGAACTCTTCAACCGTTACTGGCCAGCAGACGTTCATTTGGTAGGGAAAGAAATCGTACGTTTCCATACGATCATTTGGCCAGCCCTCTTAATGGCGCTTGATCTTCCATTACCGAAGCAAGTATTTGCGCACGGATGGTTGCTCATGAAGGATGGGAAGATGTCGAAATCGAAAGGGAACGTCGTGGACCCGATCCCATTGATTGATCGTTACGGCCTCGACTCGGTCCGCTATTACCTTCTCCGTGAAGTTCCATTCGGAGCGGATGGCACGTTCACGCCGGAAGCGTTCGTTGACCGCTTGAACTTTGATTTAGCGAACGACCTCGGAAACTTATTGAATCGCACCATTGCGATGATTAAAAAGTACTTCAACGGAAACATTCCGGCATATAACGGAAATGTCACGGTATTTGATGCAGAATTGTTGAACGTGGTGAAAGAGACGACACGCAAAACAGAAGAAGCCATGGAGCACATGGAGTTTTCGGTCGCACTCACAAATATTTGGCAACTCGTCAGCCGTGCGAATAAATATATCGATGAGACACAACCATGGGTTCTCGTGAAAGAGGAGTCGAAGCGCGAGGAGCTGGCTTCTGTCATGACACATCTTGCGGGTGTACTTCGTCATGTTGCCATCATGATTCAACCATTCATGACGCGCGCTCCAAAAGAGATGTTCCGTCAGCTCGGACTCGAGGGAGAGGATATGTCATGGGAGGCGTTGGATACATTCGCAGACTTTAATGACGCAGTCGTGACGGACGGGACACCGATTTTCCCACGTCGTGATGTGAAAGAAGAAGTCGATGCAATCCAAGAAATGATGCGTCAGGCGTCTAAAGCACGGATTGAAGAGACGGAGACGGCATCAGTAGAAGAAGCTGACGAAGACATTCGTCCTGAAATCACGATTGATGTCTTCGACCAAGTCGAATTCCGTGTCGGTCAAATCGTCGAAGCCGATAAGATTAAAAAAGCGAAGAAACTGTTGAAACTTCAAGTCGACCTTGGGAAAGAGACGCGTCAAATCGTGTCTGGTATCGCTGAATGGTATGCCCCTGAAGATTTGGTTGGCAAGAAAGTCATCGTTGTCGCAAACTTGAAACCAGTCAAGCTCCGTGGAGAACTCTCGCAAGGGATGATTCTAGCGGCAGATCGTGACGGGAAACTAGAGCTCGCGACGGTCTCAGACCAGATGCCGAACGGTGCCATCGTCAAATAATGGAATGGGGGAGACCGCGGTCTCCCTCTCTTTTTCTAAGGAGGAAACAAGATGTTAATTGATACACATACGCACATCAATGCGGAACAGTTCAGTGAAGACGTGGAGGAGACGATTGAGCGAGCGAGAGAAGCGGGCGTTTCTCCGCTACTCGTCGTTGGATTTGATACACCGACCATCGATCGAGCCATTGAACTGGCAGAAACGCATGAAGATATTTATGCCATTGTCGGATGGCATCCTGTTGATGCGATTGACTGTACGGATGCGGATTTAGCACGAATCGAAACACTCATGAGTCATCCGAAAGTCATGGCACTCGGTGAAATCGGTCTCGATTATCATTGGGACAAATCACCGAAAGACGTGCAACAGCGCCTCTTCCGTCAACAGATCGCCATTGCCAAGCGAACGAATATGCCAATTGTCATTCATAACCGAGAAGCAACGGCAGATGTCCTTGATATTTTAGAAGAAGAGCATGCTGAAGAAGTCGGTGGTGTGTTCCATAGTTACAGCATGTCCGTCGAACTTTTGCCTCGGTGCTTAGACTTGAACTTCTATATTTCGTTAGGAGGACCGGTCACGTTCAAAAATGCGAAAGTTCCGAAGGCGGTGGCGCAAGAAGTGCCACTGGATCGTCTGCTTGTCGAGACGGACTGCCCGTACTTGACCCCAACACCGTTCCGTGGAAAGCGAAATGAACCAGCGTACGTCAAATATGTAGCCGAAGAAATCGCCACTCTTCGCGATATGCCTTACGATGAACTCGCTGCTGCTACGACAGTCAACGCGAAGAAGTTGTTCCGACTCCCATGATCAAGCGTGTATTAGCGAGTATCGGTATTATTGCGACAGCTTCTGTGGCGTACGTGATGTTACAACCTGAATCGATTCGAATCGTCGATGACGGTGTGGTGATCGAGCATGAGACACGAGCCGACTCGGTTCTCGAGGTGCTCGAAGAGTTAAATATCACACTAGATGAATCAGATTATGTCACACCGGCGCTCAGTGAAGATGTACCAGACGACCGTCTAATCCGGATTGAGCGTTCACACGAGGTCTCACTTCAGATTGGCTACGGTCAAACGGAGACGGTGCAGACGCGCGAGCGGACTGTAGAGGATGTCTTACTGCGATACGGAGTCACGGTACGAGACGGAGATACGGTGTATCCATCAGTCCGTACACCGGTGACGAATGGGATGACGATTCGATATCAACCGGTCGTGGCCGTGAATCTCATTGTCGGTCAAGAGGCGTTGACGATTTATACAATGGCTACGGATGTGGAGCAACTCTTAATGCAAGAGAACATCGATGTGACGGAAAGTGATACGGTCATGCCGGCCCCTTCCACGCCGATTCGAGAAGGATTGACGATTACGGTCAATACGAATCGTGATGTCGTTCAATATGAGAGTGAGTTGATCCCGTTTGAAGTGGTCGAGGAAGAGGATGATACGCTCGAAGAAGGTGTGATGCAAATGGTGCAGGTCGGGGTTCCTGGACTTGAACGGACAAGGTATGCACTTACTGTGGAAAATGGTACAATTACAAATCGTACGAAAACAGATGTCGAGACATTGCGTAAAACGATGCCGCAGATTATCAAAGTGGGAACGAAGAAAGTCGCAGAACCGGTAACCGAGCCTGAGTCAACGACCGCGGATGAATCGAGCCCATTCATTCCGGAAGCTGAAGTCGAGATTGCCGAACCGCCGAAAACAGATGACGTACTCGATTTTTCATCTGCGAAACAATTGCTTGTGGAAGCGACCGCTTATACGAACAACCCGGAAGACACGGTAACATACGACGGACGCGTGCTGACAAGAAGCGGATATGATGTAACCGACACGATTTTGTATGAAGGCATGCGCATCATTGCGGTCGACCCTGCCATCATTCCACTCGGGACCCGTGTATATGTCGAGGGTATCGGTATGGCGATTGCCTTGGATACAGGAAGTGCAATCAAAGGGCAAAAAATCGATATCATGATGGATGAAAAGGAAGAGGCCGTAACGTTTGGTCGTAAACCACTCACCATCTGGGTGATTCCAAAGCAGGAAGAAGAGAAAGAAGGATCAGACAATGCGTGAGAAAATACAAGAAATTATCGTCGTAGAAGGGCGTGACGACACGGCGCGACTTCAAGAAGTGTTCGACGTCGATACGATTGAAACGAACGGGTCTGCCGTATCCGATCAGACGATTGAACGAATCCGTCGTGCTCAGGAGAAGCGCGGGGTCATCATTTTGACGGACCCAGATTATCCAGGAGATCGTATTCGGGCGATTGTCGAGGAACGCGTCAAAGGATGTAAGCACGCACACTTGCCTCGGGCCGAGGCGAAGGACAAGCGTGGGAAAATCGGTGTGGAACATGCGAGTCCGGAGTCACTTCGCCGTGTCTTAGGAGCAGTGTTTGAACCGCGTGTCGAAACGGACCAACCAATCGTCACACGGAAAATGGTGTTGGAGGCGGATTTAATCGGTGGAGCAGCGGCCGCGACGCGTCGGAAGCGACTCGGGGTGTTGCTTCGAATCGGTGAGCCGAATGCCAAACAATTTGTAAAACGGGTCGAGGCGCTCGGCGTCACGATTGAAGAGTGGGAGCAGGCACTTGCTCAATTAGAGGAGGAACAGGGTTGAAAGACATTGCAACAATCCAACGAACGAAAGCGATTTTAGAGCGACATGGGTTTTCATTCAAAAAATCGCTCGGTCAAAACTTTTTAATCGATTTGAACATCTTGAGTAAAATTGTCGGAGCAGCAGAACTGAGTGAAGCGAGCGGTGTCCTTGAAATCGGTCCCGGAATCGGCTCATTGACCGAACAATCGGCCAAGCGTGCCAAAAAAGTCGTTGCGCTTGAAATCGACCAACGTCTTTTGCCGATTTTAGATGATACGATGTCGCCTTATCCACATGTGAAAGTCATCCATGGAGATGCATTGGAACTGAACTTACGGGAAATCGTAGAGCAAGAATTTTTAAACGAAGGTATTGAAGATATTTCGGTTGTCGCCAACTTACCTTACTACGTCACGACACCAATCATCATGCGTTTGCTTGAGAGCGGCGTTAAGTTCCGCTCGCTCGTCATGATGATTCAAAAAGAAGTGGCAGAACGGATTGGAGCAAAACCAGGCACGAAAGCATACGGTTCGCTATCGATTGCGATTCAGTATTATGCGGAAGCAGAAGTCAGTTTCATCGTGCCGAAAAACGTGTTCATCCCAGCGCCGAACGTCGATTCGGCCGTCATTACACTACGGATGCGCAAAGAACCGGCCGTACAAGTGAAAGACGAAGCATTTTTCTTTGATGTGGCCCGAGCAAGCTTCGCTCAGCGCCGTAAAACCATCCTGAACAATTTGACAAACTATATCGGGAAAGAACATAAAGTCGAACTCGAACGTTCGCTTCACGAGGCTGGAATCGATCCGAAACGTCGTGGAGAGACGTTAAGCCTAGAAGAATTCGCACGTTTGTCTGACACAATTTTACCACTTAAAAATAGTTGACGACCTGAAAACGAGTCGTTATAATATTAATCTTTATTTTCATATTCAATTATGCTATACTTGTAACAGTGAGGTGAAGCGTATGCCAAAGACGTTACAAGAAATCAGACAAAAACTCGAATCGCATGTTGGTGAACGATTGACGTTGAAAGCAAACGGCGGTCGTAAGAAAGTTGTTACTCGGTTTGGAACGCTCGTTGAGACATATCCTGCGGTGTTCGTTGTGAAATTGGATGAAGACCTGCATAATGTGGAACGTGTCTCGTATAGCTACGCTGATGTCCTAACGGATACAGTTAAAATTGAATTCGGTAATTGATTTATAAATGAGGGGCGGATGCATTGGCAGCTGCTTCTTTTTTTGTGCGCCCGTTTACGGTACAATGGCGAACAGGAGACAAATGGGAAGGGTGAACGTGATGCGCACGATCAGTGTGAAAGCGCCGGCAAAAATTAATTTGACACTTGATGTCCTTGGAAAGCGTCCGGACGGCTATCATGAAGTAGAAATGGTAATGACGACAGTCGACTTGGCAGATCGCTTGGAGTTGACAGTTTTAGAGTCGGATGAGATTCGGATTCAATCAGAACACGCCTATGTGCCGAATGATCATCGGAATTTGGCGTATCGAGCAGCAGAATTGTTGCGCGAGCGTTTTAACATTCAGCAAGGGGTCGAGATTGTGCTCGATAAACAGATTCCCGTGGCAGCTGGCCTTGCAGGTGGCTCGAGTGATGCGGCGGCAACGCTCCGTGGGATGAACGAACTGTTTTCATTGAACTTGTCATTAGAGGAGCTAGCAGAGCTCGGTGCCGAGATTGGATCGGACGTCTCATTTTGTGTCATCGGCGGAACAGCTATCGCCCGTGGTCGTGGTGAACAGTTAGAAATGATTCCGGCCCCGCCACCGTGCTATGTCGTTCTCGGTAAACCGAAAATCGGGGTATCGACGGCAGATGTGTATCGGGCAGTGCGTATGGAAGAGGTGCATCACCCTGATACCGAGGCCATGGTAGAGGCGATTCGTCAAAAAGATTTCCATGGAATCTGTGAACACCTTGGTAACTCACTTGAGAGTGTGACACTTAAGCTTCACCCGGAAGTGAAACAGATCAAAGAAACGATGCGTCATTGCGGAGCGGAAGGTGTTCTCATGAGTGGAAGCGGACCGACCGTGTTTGCGCTGATCGAACACGAGCAAAAAGCGCATCGAATCTATAATGGATTGAAAGGATTTTGCCCAGAAGTGTTCGTCGTTCGGATTCTCGGCAAAAGACATTGAACAAAAACGAATGAAAGTGATATATTTTCAATAGAACATTCGTTTATTATTGAAGATGTGAAGGAGAATCCGTATGAAAATTCGTAGAAGTGGTCGTCTCGTCGATATGACCCGTTATTTACTTGATCATCCGCATCAGCTTGTCTCGTTGTCGATGTTTTCAAGTCGCTATAAAGCTGCAAAGTCGTCGATTAGCGAAGACCTTGTCATTGTCAGTGAAATGTTGTCCCATGATGGGATCGGAAAACTGGTCACTGTCCCTGGTGCAGCCGGTGGTGTCATGTTTATCCCAGGATGGAGTAAAGAAAAATCGCTGGAGATGATTGATACGCTCTGTGAGCAACTATCAAAACCGGAGCGTCTCTTACCAGGAGGCTATCTCTACCTCACAGATGTACTAGGTAATCCAAGCCAAGTGAAACCGATGGGGCAAGTTTTTGCGTCAGTCTTCGCCGACCGGAAAGTCGATGTGGTCATGACGATTGCGACGAAAGGGATTCCCCTTGCCTATGCGGTCGCTGAACAGTTGGGCGTTCCGTTTGTGATTGTGCGTTCAGATAGCCGTGTCACAGAAGGTTCGACGGTCAGCATCAACTATGTATCAGGTTCATCGAAAGCGATTCGTACGATGGCGCTTGCACGTCGCAGTCTGCCACGTGGTGCGAATGTGCTTTTGATTGATGATTTCATGAAGGCCGGCGGGACGATTCGTGGGATGATGAGCCTCTTGAATGAATTTGAAGCCAATCTTGCAGGTGTAGGTGTCTTGATGGAGGCCGAAGGGGCCGAGAAAAAGATGGTGAGTGAATACGTCAGCTTGATGAAATTGACGAATGTCGATCCTGATGAAGGGCTGGTCACCATTTCGCGGGGGAATGTGGAACAATTCTTAAAGTGATTGGCAAAATTTTGATTTCGTTTTATGATTAGAGGGTATAGAGTTATCAATATGGAGTCATGACGTTCGTTTGAAACCAACTGAACCTTACAGAAGACCACACCATGGCGTAGACAACGATGAAAAAGGGGATGCGAAACATGCAGATCACAGACGTAAAAATTCGCAAAGTCGCGACAGAAGGCAGAATGAAAGCGTTGGCCTCAATCACACTTGACCATGAATTCGTTGTACACGATCTTCGAATCATCGAAGGAAGTAGCGGTCTATTTGTCGCCATGCCGAGCAAACGGACACCAGAAGGGATTTTTCGGGATATTGCGCATCCGATTAACGGGGAAATGCGACAAAAGGTCGAAGCGGCTGTATTGGAAACCTATTCCAATATGGATGTGGAAATCCTTGACCCACAACATGTGTCATACGGTACACATGAATGACAGAAAACAGCGGTTAGGTTGCCTACCGCTGTTTTTTTGCGTTTCAATGGTTAAGGAACGGTACAACTATTGAAACGAAGGCATGGTTTCGATATAGTAGAAACGGTGTAAATAGGATTTAGTTGCAGAAAAGCCGAACTATACAGACCAATCACAGCTGTTGTGAGATAGGAGCGAATCAAGCATGGAGCGTTTTGCAGTCATTTTGGCAGCAGGAAAAGGAACGCGAATGAAGTCGAAGTTATATAAAGTACTTCATCCGGTTCTAGGGAAACCAATGGTCGAACATGTTGTCGATCAGTTAGACCAAATCGGTGTCAGTCGTCAAATCGTAATCGTTGGCCATGGGGCGGAAGCGGTACAAGACACGCTCGGCACACGGGTAGAGTATGCGGTCCAGGAAGAGCAGCTTGGAACAGGACATGCTGTTCAGATGGCTGAAGCAGAACTTGCGGGTAAATCAGGGGCGACGCTTGTCGTCTGTGGAGATACACCGTTACTCACGGCAGAAACGTTAGAAGCCCTTCTCGCGCATCACGAAGCGCAACAAGCAAAAGTCACGGTGTTGACTGCGATTGCTGACGATGCGACCGGATATGGTCGAGTCGTTCGTGGTGAAGATGGGAATGTGACGAAAGTCGTGGAACATAAAGATGCTTCAGAAGCAGAACTTGCCATCAATGAAATCAACACAGGGACGTACGTATTCGATAACGAATTGTTGTTCGATGCGCTCAAACAAGTCGGTAACAACAATGCACAGGGCGAATATTACTTACCTGACGTCATTTCAATCGTAAAAGAAGCGGGCGAAGTGGTTGCGGCGCATACAGCACCGACGTTTGATGAGACGATCGGGGTCAATGACCGCGTCGCCTTGTCGCAAGCGGAAGCCATCATGCGCAAGCGGACAAATGAGCGTCTCATGCGTGAAGGGGTTACCTTCATGGACCCGGCATCGACGTACATTTCACCAGACGTGGTCATTGGATCGGATACGGTCATTTATCCGGGAACGGTCATTCTTGGCAAGACGACGATTGGCTCAGAATGTGTCATCGGACCAAACTCGGACATCCGCAACAGTGTGATTGAAGACCATGCCGTCGTACGCCAGTCTGTCGTGACTGATAGCCGAATTGGTGAGGCGGCTCAAGTCGGACCGTTCGCTCACTTACGTCAACAAGCTGTCCTCGGTGCGAACACGCGCGTCGGCAACTTTGTAGAGATTAAAAAATCGACGTTCGGTGACGGTGCGAAAGCGTCACACCTGAGCTATATCGGGGATGCGTCAATCGGTGAGCGCGTCAACTTAGGCTGTGGATCGATCACAGTGAACTATGACGGCAAGAACAAGTTCGAGACAGTCGTGGAAGACGATGCATTCGTTGGCTGTAACGTCAACTTGATTGCCCCTGTAAAAGTCGGGAAAGGCGCGATTGTCGCTGCTGGATCGACGATTACGAGTGATGTACCAGAAGAGGCGCTAGCGATTGCACGCGAACGCCAAACGAATAAAGAAGGCTACACAAAACGATAACTTGCTGCCAATCATTATGGAAAACAACGGAGGAGAATCCTAAACATGTCTACTGTATACGAACGAGAAATTCGTCTATTTAGCTTAAACTCGAACCGCCCGCTTGCTGAAGAAATCGCGAAAGAAATTGGTGTCCCGCTCAGCGATTGCCAAGTCAAACGTTTCAGCGACGGTGAACTCTATATCAACATCGAGGAAAGTGTTCGTGGAGATGATGTGTATGTCATCCAATCAACAAGCTCGCCTGTAAACGAAACGCTCATGGAATTGCTCGTCATGATCGATGCACTCAAACGTGCTTCTGTCCGTACGATCAACATCGTGATGCCGTATTATGGGTACGCACGTCAAGACCGTAAAGCACGCTCGCGTGAACCGATCACGGCGAAACTTGTCGCTGACCTTCTTACAGTAGCGGGTGCGACACGCGTCATCACGATGGATTTGCATGCAGCGCAAATTCAAGGATTCTTCAATATTCCGGTTGACCAATTACTTGGTGTACCGCTCATCTCGACTTACTTTGAAACAGAAGAGTTTCAAGCGAAAGATATCGTGGTCGTTTCTCCAGACCACGGTGGCGTGACACGTGCACGTAAATTGGCAGAACGTTTGAAAGCGCCGATTGCTATCATTGACAAGCGTCGTCCGAAAGCGAACGTCGCTGAAGTCATGAATATCGTCGGCAGTGTCGAAGGGAAAACGGCGATTTTGATCGACGACATCATCGATACAGCTGGAACGATCACACTTGCGGCAGATGCTATCGTCGAAGCGGGTGCGAAAGAAGTGTATGCGTCTTGTACACACCCAGTCCTTTCTGGTCCAGCGATGGAACGTATCGACAATTCATCAATCAAAGAGTTGGTCGTCTTAAATACCATCGATTTGACGGGTCGTCCTTGCTCGAGCAAGATCAAGCAAATGTCGGTCGCCCATTTGCTTGGGGAAGCGATTATGCGCGTACACGAGCATAAATCGGTCAGTACCCTATTCGATTAAAAAACGAGGCCCGGAGGCATTCGCCTTTGGGCTTTTTTGTTCAGGAGGAAATGATATGAAATGCATCGTCGGTCTTGGGAATCCCGGGAAAAAGTTTGAGATGACGCGGCACAATGTCGGTTTTTTAGCAATTGACCGTCTCGCCGAAAAGCATGGCATCTCGCTGAATGAAGCGAAGTTTAATGCCCTTATGGGAACGGGAAGAATCAATGGTGAACGCGTTGTACTTGTCAAACCACTCACGTATATGAACTTGTCGGGTGAAGCCGTCCGTCCCATTTTAGATTATTATAAAATTGAAATTGATGATTTATTAGTCATTTATGACGATTTGGATATGGTGCCTGGCAAACTTCGTTTCCGTCCGAAAGGGAGCGCAGGTGGTCATAATGGGATTAAATCTCTCATTCAACACTTGGGAACGGCTGAATTTAAACGATTGAAGCTCGGAATCGGTCGTCCCCCACACCCGATTAAAGTCGTCGACTGGGTGTTGATGAACTATCGTAAAGACGAGTTACCAGAATTAAATGAAACACTCGACAACGCCGTAACCGCAGCCACTGATTTTGTGGATACAGATTGGCTGGCGCTGATGAATCGATACAACTAAAGGGTCATTGTACCCTTTTTTGTCGTATGAGTTGGAGGAAAACAAATGAATGCTTTAGAGAGATTTATGGTGGCGCTCCCTGAAACGAATGTGATTCGAGAGCGACTCCAAAAAGTAGACCGTCAATTGGTGACGGGTTTGACGACAAGCGCAAAAGCGCTCGTCTTGGCTGGACTCGTGAAATCGTCCTCGAGACGTCTTGTTGTCGTGACGCATAACATGTATCAAGCCCAAAAGATGTTCGATCAACTTGAATCACTCATCGGTCCGGACAAAACGTTGTTGTATCCGATCGATGAGACGCTAGCAGGTGAACTGTCACTGACGTCTAGTCCGGAACTGTTAGCCGCCCGAATTGATGCCCGTACTCGTCTCCTCGACCAAACAGGAGGCGTTGTTGTCGTGCCGCTTGGTGGATTACGACGCTATGTACCAAGTCCGGAAGCGTGGCAAGAAAGTCGCATCATGTTGAAGCCAGGAAGTGACCTCGATTTAGCGGATTTTTCGAAACAATTGACGGGCATGGGCTATGAACGAACGGCAACGGTGACGACACCTGGTGAATTTTCCGTACGAGGGAGTATTCTAGATGTTTATCCGCTTACAGAAGCGCGCCCATATCGAATCGACCTGTTCGACACCGAGATTGACTCAATTTTCACGTTTGACGCGGAAACGCAACGCTCGCTTGGTGTAGTGGGGGAAGTGTGCATTACGCCTGCGACCGAGTTCATCGCAACGGAGAATCAGCTGAAGCAGGCGGGCGGTACGCTTCGGAAGCAGTACGACCGAACCGTCGAGTTGATTGGGAATGAAGTGATCCGTCAAGCCCTTGAAGAAGGAGTCGTGACAGACATCGAGCGGCTTGAGCGTGGAGACCTTCCGGAGAAAGTTGGGAAGTATTCGCCATTGCTCTATACGTCCACACTCCTTGACTACGTTGGGAATGACGCTGTCCTCATTTTAGATGAGGTGGCACGAATCGAGGACGCTGCGGACGTACAGGATCGTGAAGAGGCGGAATGGTTCTCCTCACTTATCGAAAAAGGGGAGGCTGTCAGCAATTACACGCTCGCCGTCCCGATGCATAAAGTCTTCCGCGACTTGAAGCAAGTCGCGTTCTCCTTGCTTCCGTCTCGTCGTTCGGGCATTCCGGAGAGCGACACGGTCCATTTGAGCTGTCGTCCGCTACCGGCGTTCCACGGTCAGATGCATCTATTGAAGCAGGAAGTCGAACGATGGCAGCAAGGCGATCAACGAATCGTCGTACTTGCGGGAGATAAGTCGCGTGCAGATAAGATTGAAGCGCTTCTTTCCGACTATGGAATCGCCTCGACCTTCACCAATGTCGATGGAGAGTTAGAACCGAGACGTGTCTCGGTCATCATCGGTCAAATCGAAGGTGGATTCGAACTGTCGACGAGCCGTCTCGTTGTCATATCGGAAGAAGAGTTGTTCAAGCGTGTGACGAAACGAAAACGTCAGACGAAGAATTTGACGAACGCCGAACGAATCAAGAGTTACCAAGAGCTGAAACCGAACGATTATGTCGTCCACGTGCACCACGGAATCGGGAAGTACCTTGGCATTAAAACAATCGAGGTCGGTGGAATCCATCAGGATTACCTGCACCTCGTCTATGCAGGGAACGACGCCCTCTACGTGCCGGTCGACCAAATCGATCTCGTCCAAAAATATGTCGGTGCCGAAGGAAAAGAGCCAAAGATTTATAAACTCGGCGGCACCGAGTGGAAGAAAGTAAAATCGAAAGTTGCCAAATCGGTTGAAGACATTGCTGATGAGCTCATTAAATTGTACGCGGCACGAGAGGCCTCGGTCGGTTTCGCGTTCCCTCCGGACGATGAAGAAATGGGTCAGTTCGAATCCTCTTTTCCGTACGCCGAGACAGAAGACCAGGTCCGTTCGATTGCAGAAATCAAAGCGGATATGGAACGCTCCCGTCCGATGGATCGCCTTTTGTGTGGAGATGTCGGATACGGAAAAACGGAAGTGGCAATTCGGGCGGCGTTCAAAGCCGTGCTCGCCGGTAAACAAGTGGCCTTTCTTGTCCCGACGACCGTCCTCGCCCAACAGCATTATGAAACGATGCTCGAGCGGTTCAGCGAATTCCCGATCAACGTATCGGTCATGAGTCGTTTCCGTTCGAAGAGCGAAATGACGGCGACGAAGAAAGGTTTGAAGGAAGGTACCATTGACATCGTCGTCGGGACACACCGCGTGTTGTCCAAAGACGTGACGTTCGCCAACCTCGGTCTCGTCATCATCGATGAAGAACAACGGTTCGGCGTCAAACATAAAGAGCGTCTGAAACAGTTGAAGACGAACATCGACGTCCTCACGTTGACGGCGACACCGATTCCACGGACATTGCATATGTCGATGATCGGAATCCGTGACTTGTCCGTATTGGAGACACCGCCAGAGAATCGTTATCCTGTCCAAACATACGTCATGGAATACGACGGCATCGTCTTGCGTGAAGCGCTCGAACGTGAACTCGCTCGCGGAGGACAGGCGTTCTTCCTCTATAACCGTGTCGAAGGGATCGAACGGAAAGCGGAAGAGATCCGGGCCTTATTGCCGGATGCACGAATTGCTACGGCCCATGGACGTATGACTGAAAGTGAGCTCGAGAGCCAGTTAATCAGCTTCCTAGAGGGCGAGGCGGATATTTTAGTCTCAACGACAATCATCGAGACGGGAATCGACATTCCAAACGTCAACACCCTCATCGTCCACGATGCCGACAAGATGGGACTGTCCCAGCTCTACCAACTCCGAGGTCGTGTCGGACGTTCGAATCGCATCGCCTATGCGTACTTTACGTATCGGAAAGACAAGCGCTTGACGGAAGTGGCAGAAAGTCGTCTTCAGGCCATCAAAGAGTTCACAGAGCTCGGCAGTGGTTTTAAGATTGCAATGCGCGACTTGTCGATTCGTGGAGCCGGGAACTTACTCGGTGCACAACAGTCTGGATTCATCGATTCGGTCGGTTTCGATCTGTATTCACAAATGCTCTCTGAAGCCATTGAGGAACGGAAAGACCGCATGCGTGGACAAGCGAAACAAGTCGTCTTCAAACCGGAGATCACTTTCCAGGCCGATGCGTATATCCCTGATGACTACTTGTCAGATAGCGAATTGAAGATTGAGATGTACAAACGCTTCAAATATGTAGATACGCCGAACGCGTTGTTCGCCCTTCAAGATGAACTGATTGAGCGATTTGGCGAATTCCCGGAACCGGTCGCACTTCTCATTCAATTGACACGTCTGCGTATTTATGGAGAACTGGCAAAAGTGAGTCGAATCAAGCAGACGCCAGGACGTATCGAAATTGTCTTATCGAAAGAATCGACGACGGCTCTGGATGTCCCGTCCTTCATGGAGTGGTCGATGCCTCTTGGTCGTAAGCTTGGCGTAGGGCAAGAAGACGGCGCCTTGAAACTGTCACTCAGCGGTCGGATGCCGCTAACAGAGCTCTTGAATGATGCCGATACTGTATTAGAAGAACTGATGAAGCGGTTGGTGGGCGATGCGGTCGCCAAGTAAGTTTGCGCAAGGCGTCGTTCTGTTCGCCCTTGCCGGCTACGTATCGAAACTGATCAGTTTCGCCTATCGTGTCCCCTATCAAAACTTGGCGGGGGACTTCGGACTTTATGCCTATCAAACCGTCTATCCGTTCGCGGCCATCGTGGCGTCACTCGGCATTTATGCGATGCCGGTCGTCATTGCGAAAATCGGCGTCGGTGCGAAAGGGACGAATCGTAAGTTAGAAGTCTTATGGGGAAGCTTTTACGCCTTACTTCTACTCTCGTCCATGCTTGTCGTCACGGTATGGCTGTTTGCCCCGACCCTAGCGAAATGGCTTGGAGATGAGCAGCTAGCTCCTGCACTTCGCGTGATCAGTTTGAGTTATTTACTCATGCCGGCGTCAGCCGTGTTGCGCGGGGCTTTTCAATCGAGAGATGACTTACGACCGAGCGCATGGTCGCAAGTGCTCGAGAACTTTGTCCGCGTGACGGTCATGCTGTCCCTATTATGGATTGGGGTCCGTCTCGGAAAAGATGCATATACGCTCAGTCAATATGCGTATGGTGCGACGCTAATCGGTGGGCTTGTGGCGATTGCCTTTTTAGTTTATCGCGCACGAGGAGTGCGGATTGTGAGGGTGCGCCGCGTCACGTTTCGGAGAGGAATGAAACTCTTGTTGACGACGGGTTTCGCGGTCGGATTCGCATCACTCGGGATTTTATGGATGCAACTGGTCGACTCCTTCACCATCGTCAATTTGATGGGTGGCACATATGAGGCGAAGGTGAGCAAAGGAGTGTTCGATCGAGGATATCCGCTCGTGCAATTCGCCATTTTGTTCACCACGACCATCGGGATGGCCAACGTGCCGACGCTCGTCCGTCACTATCGGGCAGGGCATCTCCAAAAGACGACACAGGGACTCCGTTCGATGATTCGTGTGACGACGGCGATTGCTGGTGCAGCGACCATCGGGTTGATGGGAGTCATGTTTTTCTTGAACGTGGCCTTGTTTGAAGACGAGTCCGGGACGCGAGCCCTTGTCTTCTTAGCGACGAGTACGTTTGCTGCCTCCTTGGCGATTGCGAGTATGACTTGTTTGCAGGCGATTGACCGAGAGTGGGTCGCGGCACGAAGTATGGTCGTCGCAATTTTAGTGAAAAGTATGGTAAACGCATGGCTTGTCCCGAGTTACGGAATCGAAGGCGCGGCAATCGGGACGTCGATTGGATTTTTAGCGATGGCATTCTATAATTTTCGGGCGCTTGACCGTTCGATTCCGCTCGGATCATTTCGATCGAAACATTATAAATCGCTATGGAAAGCCCTCGTACCGATGCTGTTCCTCATTGGCGTGTTAAACTGGCTAGGTCAGATGTGGGTCGACTCGCGAATCACTGCGTTCGGTTGGTTAATCGGAATGGTGTGTAGCGGTGCCGTCCTTTATATATGGAGATTATGGAGTACGCGAATGCTGTCACTTGCGGAATGGGAACTGATCCCGTTCGGAAGTCGTCTGCTCGATGTGCTCGAGAAAAAGGAGAACTAATATGGGTTATACAATCACGGTGGTCGGACTCGGGTCTGGTGAGTTGAATCAATTGCCGCTCGGTGTGTACCGCCATTTAAAACAACAACCGCTCGTCTGGTTGCGCACAAAAGAACATCCTGTCGTTCAAGAGTTAGAAGCGGAAGGACTCGTGTTCGAATCATTTGATTCGGTCTATGAATCGAGTGAGACGTTTGAAGAAGTTTATGACCAAATTGTCGAGACGTTGTTGAGTAAAAGTGAAGAAATGGCGATCACATACGCCGTACCGGGCCACCCGTTCGTAGCGGAACGGACCGTCGAACTATTGGTGGAACGCGGTGCCGACCTTCATGTACTCGGTGGTCAAAGTTTCCTCGATGCCATGTTCCAGGCGCTCCGGATCGACCCAATCAATGGATTTCAACTGCTCGATGCGACCGCACTCGACCTTGAACGTTTGCAGGTGACCCAACATGTGCTTATCGGGCAAGTGTACGATGGATTCGTGGCGGGTGACGTCAAAGTGCAATTGATGGAACGGTATCCGGACGACCATCCCGTCACCCTTGTGACGGCTGCCGGTACGACGCAAGAACGGATTGAGCACATTCCGTTATTCGAAATGGACCGGATGGCGGAAGTGAATAACTTGACGACCCTCTACGTTCCACCGCTCGTGGATGAATCGTATTTGGCGAAGGATTTTGCGACACTCAAACAAATCATCGCAACGCTTCGAGGACCAGACGGGTGCCCGTGGGATCGTAAACAGACGCATGCGTCACTTCGCAAGTACCTATTAGAAGAGGCGTATGAGTTGATTGAAGCAATCAATGCAGAAGACGATGATGCCATCATCGAAGAACTCGGTGACGTCTTGCTCCAAGTGATGTTGCATGCTCAAATCGGAGAAGATGAGGGCTATTTCGATATTCGTGACGTAATCGGTTCCATCAGTGAGAAGATGGTGCGCCGCCATCCACACGTCTTTGGCGATGTCACCGTCGAAGATGCCTCTGACGTGGTGAAAAACTGGAATGCGATTAAACAGACGGAAAAAGGGGAAAAGAAACAATCGCAACTCGATGGTGTTCTCGTCGACCAACCTTCATTGATGCGAGCGGAGCAACTTCAAAAGAAAGCGGCTCACGTCGGATTTGAGTGGGATGACGTATCCGGTGCCTTCGAAAAACTGGAAGAAGAGTTAAAAGAATGGCATGAAGACCTAAGTGATGAATCGGAACTTGGGGACGTATTGTTCTCCATCGTGAACATCGCGCGATACGTTGGGCTGAATGCCGAGCAAGCATTAGAACAGACGAACCGAAAGTTCAAACGTCGATTCGAGTATGTGGAAGCGAACGGTGACCTTCACCAGATGACACTCGAACAGATGGATGCGCTTTGGAACGAGGCAAAGGAGAAAGGTTTATGAGACTAGATAAGTTTTTAAAAGTGTCACGTCTAATCAAGCGTCGCACGTTGGCAAAAGAAGTGGCGGACCAAGGACGAATTCAACTGAATGGGCAAGTCGCGAAGGCGAGCACAGAAGTCAAAGTCGGAGATGAGTTACAAATTCGCTTCGGAAATAAACTCGTCACGGTCGTCATCGATTCAATCGCAGAACATGCACGTAAAGAAGATGCGAAAGAAATGTATCGTTTACTTAAAGAAGAGAAGATGGACGGTAGTATCAACTCATAAAAAAAAGTATACTTAATGTATTAAGAGGAGGGGGATGAGGCGATGAACGGACGTAATCCGATGGATCGACAACGACGCATTCGAGCGCTAGATGAGCGTAGAGAACAGCTAGAAAAAGATACACATCGCCGACGAGTTCATCTTCGACGTCGTTTGGCGGCAGCCTCTCTCCTGTTTTTATTTGTCATGGTGTTGATTGGACAGAGTTACTTCTCGAAAGTAGGGTACGTATCGGACCAGCAACAAGCCTACGCACAAGCAAAAGTGGAGTTGCGTGAACAGCAGGCCGAACAGGATGAGTTGAAAGAGCAAGTGGAACGGTTACAGGATGAAGATTATATCGCGAACTTAGCACGAAACGAACTGCTTTTCTCTAAAGATGGAGAGATTATTTTCTACTTCTCGCCAGAGGAATAAGTCGGTTCGTTGACCGTTAGGGAAACGACTCGTATAATTAGAAAGAATCAATCAAAAAAGGAGTACATTATTTTATGTCAATTGAAGTAGGAAGCAAGGTACAAGGTAAGGTTACAGGGATTACGCATTTCGGAGCGTTCGTCGAGCTCCCAAATGGCAAGACAGGATTAGTACACATCAGTGAAGTGGCAGACTCTTACGTCAAAGACATTAACGAAGTGTTGACAGTCGGTCAAGAAGTCACGGTAAAAGTGTTGAACGTCGAAAATGATGGGAAAATCGGGTTGTCCATCAAGAAAGCAGTCGACCGTCCTGTAAGCGAACGTCCTGAGCGTCCTGAGCGTCCAGCTGGTGAGCGTTTCTCTCGTGGCCCACGTCCAGGTGGCCCAGGTCAAGGTGGTCCACGCGGTGGCGGCGGTCCACGCGGTGGCGGCCCACGTGGTGGCGGTCGTCGTGAACAACGTCGTGAACCAGAAACATTCGATACATTGATGAGTAAGTTCTTGAAAGATAGCGACGAGCGTCTTTCGACGTTGAAACGTCAAACAGACTCAAAACGCGGTGGACGCGGAGCCAAGCGCGGGTAATCCTTCGTATACCAATTAGCTTCTACTCGTAACCATAGAGGTCTTGTAATGAGACGAGCCATGAACATTTTCGTTCATGGCTTTTTTTCTGTTTAAAAAATTTATAAAAAATAACTAAAAGAGTTGCTTTTTTTCGAGGAAGAGAGCAAAATAGGGAACATGAAAAAATAGTTATGTTTTATAAGTGAAGGTGGAGAGAAAAATGAATGGATGGAAACTGTGGACGGCGGAGTGGCGAAGTATCTTCAAGAACCCACGTGTGTTGGTTCCGATTCTTGCGGTCGCACTCGTACCGTTAATGTACGCCGGTATGTTCTTATGGGCTTTTTGGGATCCGTATGGACAGATGAAAGATTTGCCGGTCGCCATCGTCAATGAAGACAAAGGGGCAACGTTTGAAGGGGAGTCGCTTGCAATTGGAGATGACCTCATTGATAAGCTGCTGGATTCGGAGGCGTTCGAGTTCGTCGAAACGACGAAGAAAGAAGCGGAATCTGGACTGAAAGACCATGACTACTACATGGCGATCGAGATTCCAGAAAACTTTTCAGAAAAAGCGACGACTGCTTTAGATGAACATCCGGAGCAACTCGAACTGAAGTATATCGCAAATGAATCGTATAACTTTTTAGCCGCACAAATCGGTGGTTCCGCGATGGAACAAGTCAAAGCGGAACTGTCGACCGAAGTCTCGAAACAGTATGTCAGTGCGTTGAAAGACGGATTGAATGATGTGGCAGACGGACTTGGTGAGGCCGCAGATGGTGCAGCGACACTTGCGGACGGCTCAACGTCAGCAAAAGACGGTGCCGTCAAGTTGGCGGACGGGACGAAGCTTCTCGCTTCGAAACAACGTGAGCTCGCGGATGGAGCAAGCCAATTAAACGATGGGATGACTCAGTTGGCGGATGGTTCATCAGAACTCGCGGATGGGACGAAGCTTCTCGCTTCGAAACAACGGGAACTGGCGAATGGAGCAAGTCAATTACGTGATGGTGTTTCGCAATTGGCCGATGGCTCATCTGCACTCGCGGATGGCAGTCAACAAGTATACGAGGGCTCAGCCTCACTTTCGGACGGGGTCCATCGTGTCAGCGAGGGCGCTTCTGCCTTACAAGGCGGGACGAGCCAACTCGTTGACGGAACAGGAGCGTTCGCATCTAAACTAGATGAGCTGCACACAGGTGCGAAGACGTTGAACCAAGGTGTTCAAGACCTTGCTGCCGGCATCGAGCGCTCGAAAGAGGGGGCATCTGCATTACAGGATGGTGCCACAAAACTCTCAGGAGCGTTGACTCAGGCGAAGGACGGAAACGCGGCACTTGTTGCGGGTCAAACAGACGTGGTCAATGGAATCGGACAAATGAAGTCTGAATTGACTGCGAAACAAGATGAGTTGATTGGACAATTGACAGCGCTCGCTGAGTCGGGTCAATCGGCATCACCTGAAATGCTTCAAGCCATTGCGGCACAACTGAGCGAAGGGAAGCAAGAGACGGTGGCCGGGTTTGATCAACTATCCGCTGGCGCGACAAAAGTGAAAGAAGGACAGGTCGCACTTGGCGCAGGTCTTGATCAGGCAGGTACAGGTGCAGACAAACTATCGACTGGACTTTCTGAATTGAGTACAGGTCAAACGAAATTGGCCGAAGGTGCGAACGCATTGGCAAGTGGTTCAAGTCAAATCGAGCAAGGTACGCAAACGGCGGCCGATCGTTCCCAAGAACTTGTGTCAGCGAGTGCGAAGCTCAATCAAGGCGCGACACAACTTCAAGATGGGACAACTGAGCTCGCGGCTGGAAGTGACAAGCTTGTAGACGCGACCGGACAGTTGTCTGAAGGTAGCGAAAAGCTTGCGGATGGAGCGAAGAGCGCAAGCACCGGTACGAGTGAATTGGTGAATGGTGCGAATCAATTAGCGGACGGTGGTCAAAAGCTGCAGTCAGGAAGCCGTGAACTGGCCGAAGGTGCGAAGGGTGCCGGAGCCGGAACGAGCAAGCTAACGGATGGCGCGAATCAGCTCGCGAATGGTGGACAAGAAATTTCAGACGGTAGCGGTGAACTCGCTGACGGAATGAAAGAGCTCGCATCAGGTAGCGATAAACTTCGTGACGCCTTAGTAAAAGGTGCGAAAGACGCAGACATCGGTCTAACAGATGACAACGTCGAGATGATGGCCGGTCCAGTGTCGCTCGTCGACAACTCGATTCACGAGGTGCCAAACTACGGTACTGGATTTGCTCCGTACTTTATGTCACTCGGACTTTTCGTTGGGGCACTCCTTCTCTCGATCGTTTATCCATTATACGATCCAGCAGGACGCCCGAAACGTAGTCTATCGTGGGTATTGTCGAAATCTGGTGTCCTCATGGTCGTCGGATTCTTGCAAGCCTTGATTCTCGATGTGGCTATGGTGCAACTGCTCGGTCTTGAAGTGAGCGAACCATTGAAATTCTTCGGTTTCAGCTGGTTGACGAGCATCACGTTCCTCTTTATCGTACAGTTGCTCGTGACAACACTCGGAAACCCTGGACGTTTCGTGGCGATCGTCTTGTTGATTTTACAATTGACGACGTCAGCCGGGACGTTCCCGCTTGAATTGATTCCAAGAGCATTGCAACCATTCAATGCCTTGCTTCCAATGACGTATACGGTTGCCGGATATAAAGAAATTCTATCGGCAGATGGTGCGCAGTACTTGCAGACGGCGACAACCTATTTAGTGTTTGTGGCTGCCGGATGTTTTGCATTACTATGGGCGTACTTCCGGATCGCATGGAAGAAAAAATATCGTCAAGTCGCATCAGAAGCATGATGTAAATACGATACAAAATCGTGTATAGTGGGGAAGACGACACTATACACGATTTTTTTCTTAAAAAAATATAAAAAAAGAATTGACACTCGAATGGTGACTGGTTATTATAGAAAATGTGCTTAGGACACAACAATAACATGGCGGTGTAGCTCAGCTGGCTAGAGCGTACGGTTCATACCCGTGAGGTCGTGGGTTCGACTCCCTCCGCCGCTACCATTTTATTTAGGCCCGTTGGTCAAGCGGTTAAGACACCGCCCTTTCACGGCGGTAACACGGGTTCGAATCCCGTACGGGTCACTTAACCTAAGCGTAAAGAAGCCATCTCAATCGAGATGGCTTCTTTTGTTATATCAAGGAGGGAATTCATGAAAAAGGTACTCGTCGCTGTGTCGGGTGGAGTCGATTCCATCGTCTTATTGGACCGTCTCGTCAAGCAAGGATGGGATGTGGCGGTGGCGCACGTCCATCACGGTTTACGAGAAGCATCAGATGAAGAGTACACGTTCGTCGCACACGTAGCGGCATCCTACCAAGTCGCGTTTCATGGGACGCGTCTCCATTTTCAAGAAGGAGCATCACAGGCTCATTACCGTAAGGCCCGCTACCGCTTTTTTGAAGAGGTCATGAATGAATATGGATACGATACACTGGCCACGGCTCATCATGCGGATGATGTGTTGGAGACGGTGCTCATTCAACTTCACCGAAACGTAATCGAAGTGAAAGGAATTCCCGAGAGAAGAACGTTCGGGCATGGGACGTTGATCCGTCCTTTATTAAGAGAAACAAAGGTGCAACTCATCGAGTATGCTCGGAAAAACGAACTTGCCTGGAGGGAAGATGCCACCAATCAGGAAGTGACCTATTTACGGAATCGGATCCGTCACGAAATCATCCCGAGGCTGAAACAACTGTGGCCGACAGTCGTTGACGATGTATACGTTACGGCGAAACAGGCATACGCTGAATGGGACATGCGTTACCAGTCATGTGGGCGATGGATTGAAGAAAATGTGGAGCTTGAAATGAAAGCGTTTCATGTGAAACTTGATGAGTTTAATCGCTTATCCTCACTTGAGCGGTATACGGTCGCTCGCTTGCTGTCCCGTCGCTATGGGGTAGAGGTCGGTGAGGCGGTCGAAAAGTTAAGCATGAGTCAAAAGGACACCGGAATCTATCACCTGTCAGGTGAGTGGTTCATGATGAAGCAGAAGAGGGTACTTAATCTTGTACAACGTTCGACAGAAGCATCACTTCACCCCGTTCAGGTCGAGTCGTTACCGGCCGTCGTTCAATTTGGAAAGCGTACGGTTTCGTTGTCCATCGAAGAAGGACGAGAAGGTATTCCGCTAAAGGAAATCACTTATCCGCTGACAATTCGTTCGCTCGCACCTGGAGATCGAATGCAATTGAACGTGGGGACAAAAAAAGTATCCCGCATCCTAATCGATGAAAAGGTTGAGCGAACCATTCGACCGACGCTCCCGTTGCTGGAGGACGCCTCGGGACGAATTCTCGCGATTGTTGGGGTAAGAGTTTCAGAATTTCTAGACAAGTCGGATGCGATTTGCCTACGATTAATGGTAAAATGATGATTGTGTCGAAACAGAAAGAGGAGGATTTCAAGATGTCATTAATGAACGATATGGAGAAAATTTTAATCTCACGTGAAGAGATTCAAGAAAAGGTGAAAGAACTCGCTGGAACATTGAGCGAAGACTATAAAGAAGAGTTCCCGCTTCTCGTATGTGTATTGAAAGGCGCGATGCCATTCATGTCGGACCTCGTCAAAGAAATGGATATCCATTTAGAGATGGATTTCATGGACGTGTCGACGTATCATGGAGGAACTTCTTCGACAGGTGAAGTAAAAATCGAGAAAGATTTAAATACATCTGTAGAAGGACGCGACATCTTGATTGTAGAAGATATTATTGATAGTGGATTGACGCTTGGTTACCTCGTTGATCTTCTTAAATACCGTAAAGCGAAGTCTGTGAAGATTGTCACGCTTCTCGATAAGCCGACTGGCCGTAAAAATGGTTTATCAGCAGACTATAGCGGTTTCGTGATTCCACACGAATTCGTTGTCGGCTACGGTCTTGATTATGAAGAGAAATATCGTAACCTTCCTTATGTCGGTGTGCTCAAACCGAGCGTTTACGGGGGCTAACGTTTTTCTTTTGAAAATGTGACGTGGTAAGATAAAGGAAATCCCCAAAGTATAGGCATATACTGAATGGGCGAGAACATCGTTTCTCGGAATAGGAGGCAGAGAATGAATCGTGCAGTGAAAAACACATTGGTTTTTGGTGTGATTTTCCTAGCCTTGATCTTGTTCCTTCAATATTTGCAGAATCCGAATAGTCAGAGTGAAACGCTCTCGTATTCGAAATTCCTAGAATATGTGGAAGATGATCGGATTGAGACGGCAACCGTACAAGAAATCCCGGGGGCTATCTCGATTACAGGCGATCTTACAGGAGATGAAGACCAACGTTATGAAACAAACATTCCAGCGAACGAAGCGGAATATGCGGATGTATTAACGCAGCTTCGAGCGAATACGGATATTCAAATCGAGGAGGCTGAATCCAACAGTAGCTGGTTCAGCATCGTCTTCGCGATTTTACCGTTCATTATCATCTTCATCTTGTTCTTCTTCTTGTTGAACCAAGCGCAAGGTGGTGGCGGTGGTGGTCGTGTGATGAACTTCGGGAAATCGAAGGCGAAACTATACGACCAAGAGAAACGTCGCGTCACATTCAAAGATGTGGCTGGGGCGGACGAAGAGAAGCAAGAACTCATCGAAGTCGTTGAATTCTTGAAAGATCCTCGCAAATTCTCGAAACTCGGCGCACGTATTCCAAAAGGGGTCTTACTCGTAGGTCCTCCAGGAACAGGTAAAACACTCTTGGCTCGTGCGGTAGCCGGTGAAGCCGGTGTTCCGTTCTTCTCGATCTCAGGTTCGGACTTCGTTGAGATGTTTGTCGGGGTCGGGGCGTCACGTGTTCGTGACTTGTTCGAAAACGCGAAAAAGAATGCGCCATGTATCATCTTCATCGATGAAATTGATGCGGTCGGTCGCCAGCGTGGTGCCGGTCTCGGTGGTGGACACGATGAGCGTGAACAAACATTGAACCAACTCCTTGTTGAGATGGATGGATTCAGTGATAACGAAGGGATCATCATGGTTGCGGCGACAAACCGTCCAGATATCCTTGACCCGGCCCTCCTTCGTCCAGGTCGTTTTGACCGTCAAATTACGGTCGATCGTCCGGATGTCAAAGGGCGCGAAGAAGTATTGAAAGTCCATGCACGTAACAAGCCACTCGATTCGACGGTGGACTTGAAGTCGATTGCACAACGTACGCCTGGTTTCTCTGGGGCAGACTTAGAGAACCTCTTGAACGAAGCGGCACTCGTTGCGGCACGTTCGAACCGTACAGCTGTTTCAGTTGTCGATGTGGAAGAAGCGATTGACCGTGTTATCGCAGGTCCTTCGAAGAAGAGTCGCATCATCTCTGAAAAAGAGCGCAACATTGTTGCATATCACGAAGCAGGTCACACAATCATCGGTCTCGAGCTTGAGAATGCGGATGAAGTACACAAAGTGACAATCGTTCCACGCGGAAACGCGGGCGGATATGTCGTCATGCTTCCGAAAGAAGATCGTTACTTCATGACAAAACCTGAACTCGAAGACAAGATTGTCGGTCTTCTTGGTGGTCGCGTCGCCGAAGATGTCATCTTTGGAGAAGTGTCGACCGGAGCGAGCAATGACTTCCAGCGCGCTACTGGTATCGCACGTAAGATGGTCATGGATTACGGGATGAGCGATAAACTCGGACCGCTCCAGCTCGGTTCAAACCATGGCGGACAAGTCTTCCTTGGTCGCGATTTCCAGACAGAGCAGAACTACTCGGATGCGATTGCGCAAGAAATCGATTTGGAGATTCGAGACATCATCAATCGCTGTTACGCGAAAGCGAAGCAGATTTTGACAGATCGTCGCGAAGATCTCGAACTCGTTGCGAAGACGCTGCTTGATGTCGAGACACTCGACTCGAAACAGATTCGTCATTTGATCAAGACACGCGAGTATCTTCCGCATGAGCCGGAAGAGGACGTGGATGGATCGACGGATGCGGATGACGCAGCGAAGAAAGATGATGCAGCCGTTCAACACGGTCAAGTCGTCGATCAACCTGAAGTTGTCCAAGACAGCCAGCCGGATGTCGTACCTGAAGGCGATAAGCCAGAAGCGACACCGACAGAACGTCCGAATAACGAATCACGTTAATGAAAAAGACGAATGCCCTTGACGAGGCATTCGTCTTTTTTCGTGTTATAATTCGAGCGAACTGCAATTGACAACAAAGTGAGGAACTATATCATGATTTTAGTGATTGATGTTGGAAATACAAATATTGTTCTCGGGATGTACGATGGAGATCATCTCGTACACCATTGGCGCATCTCAACGGATCGTACAAAAACGACCGACGAGTACGGCATGCTGGTGAAATCGCTATTCGATCATTCGAACGTCTCGTTCGACCAGGTCGAGGGAGTGATCTTATCTTCTGTCGTACCTCCTGTTATTTTCCCACTTGAACAAATGTCGCAACGATACTTCAATGTACGTCCAATCGTTGTGGGACCAGGTGTGAAGACAGGGTTGGACATTCACGTCGAGAACCCTCGCGAAGTCGGGGCCGACCGAATCGTTAACGCGGTGGCTGGAATCGCCAAGTATGACGGTCCGCTCATAATTGTTGATTTTGGAACGGCAACCACGTATTGTTACATCGATGAGAAACGTCGTTACCATGGCGGAATCATCTCACCAGGTATCATGATCTCAGTGGAGGCACTCTATCAGCGTGCCGCGAAACTACCTCGGATTGAATTGGCGACCCCGCCGACAGTCATCGGGAAGAACACGATTCAAGCGATGCAATCGGGGACATATTATGGATATGTGGCCCAAGTGGACGGTATCGTGAACCGGATGAAGCGTGAAGTCGGTGAAGCGACTGTCATTGCAACGGGAGGGCTGGCGCGATTGATCAGTGAACATGCAGAGACGATCGACCATGTGGATTCGTTCCTGACACTCGAAGGCCTCCGTCTCATTTACGAGCGCAATCAAAAGTAAACTAAAGGAGTTAAATCATATGATTCATACAGAACAACAAGCATTACTCGACCAGATGAAGGATGACTATCTCGTTCGTGCCCTCGGTTTTAACGGAGAGGTTCGTGCCTTTGCCGCACGCACGACAAAAACGGTATATGAGACGCAACTTCGTCATCAAACGACACCAGTTGCTTCAGCTGCCCTCGGACGGACGATGACGATCGGCTCGATGATTGGAGCGATGCAAAAAGGTGCAGCGCGTGTCACGCTTAAAGTAGAAGGTGATGGTCCAATCGGGAAAATCATCGTGGACGCGGATACAGCGGGAGATGTTCGTGGATATGTGTCGTACCCGCGTGTCGATGGCGGTACATTCGTCAACGAACAAGGGTTGACGAAATTGAAAGTCGGCGAAGCCGTCGGAAAAGGAACCATTTCTGTCATTAAAGACTTAGGATTGAAAGACTATGTCGGCGGTTCTTCAGAGATTCAAACGGGCGAAATCAGTGAAGACTTCACGTACTACTTCGCCACATCTGAGCAAGTGCCGTCAGTCGTCGGGGCGGGTGTCCTCGTCTTACCGGAAGATGAATCGATTCTTGCTGCAGGTGGAATCATCGTCCAGTTGCTCCCGAACGCTTCTGAAGAGACGGTACAAGCGCTCGAAAAAGCACTTCAGACGTTCCCGCCCGTATCGGTTTTGATTGGTGAAGAAAAAACGCCAGAAGAAATGCTTCAATTACTCCTTGGCGATAGCCTCGATGTCCTCGACACGAACCCGATTCAGTTCAACTGCACATGCAGCCGTGAACGAATGGAAAGCGCCATTATCGGTCTCGGAAAAGAAGAGATTCGTCAGATGATTGAAGAAGATGGCGGAGCCGAAGCCGTATGTCATTTCTGTGGCGAAAAGTATCATTTCTCAGCGGAACAGTTAGAGACAATGAAAGTACAGGCACAGGCGTAAGCAACGTTCCAAATTGCATATTTTCAATTCGATAGGGTATGATAACAATATCGGAATAGTCGGAATTATGAAGGAGGAAATGCAATGCGTATCGTAAACTCAGTAACAGACTTGATTGGAAAGACTCCGATTGTGAAATTGAACGGAATGACTGGACCAGAGGATGCCAACGTGTATCTGAAGCTCGAATATATGAACCCGGGATCAAGCGTCAAAGACCGGATCGCCCTCGCCATGATCGAAGCGGCCGAAAAAGACGGCATCTTGAAGCCAGGTGATACAATCATCGAGCCAACTAGCGGAAACACGGGCATCGGTCTCGCGATGGTCAGTGCCGCAAAAGGATATAAAGCCATTCTCGTTATGCCTGAAACGATGAGCATGGAACGCCGAAACCTCCTTCGTGGATACGGGGCCGAATTAATTTTGACACCAGGACCTGAAGGGATGGGTGGAGCGATTCGTCGCGCTACTGAAGAAGCAGAGAAACATGGCTACTTCCTCCCGCAACAATTCAATAACGCAGCTAACCCGAACGTCCATGAAATGACGACGGGACCTGAGATTGTAGAGGCGTTTGAAGAATCAGGACTTTCAGTCGACGCTTTGATTGCCGGAGTCGGGACGGGCGGTACCATCACCGGCGCAGGTAAAGTCGTGAAGGCGAAGTACCCGGACGTAAAAATTCTCGCCGTTGAACCGGTCGATTCACCTGTCTTATCAGGCGGGAAACCGGGGCCTCATAAGATTCAAGGGATTGGGGCTGGATTCGTTCCATCCATCCTCGACACGGAGATTTATGAAGGGGTTCTTCAAATCACGACAGAGCAAGCGTTCGAATATGC
Source organism: Exiguobacterium sp. SRB7LM (assembly GCF_015712685.1). GTDB lineage: Bacteria > Bacillota > Bacilli > Exiguobacteriales > Exiguobacteriaceae > Exiguobacterium > Exiguobacterium profundum. The sequence continues at coordinate 94,418 of NZ_VWVR01000002.1, forward strand.
TCGTCAGGCGGCACGTACGAACGGTGTCCTCGGTGGTATCTCTTCAGGAGCTGCCATTGCGGCAGCGCTTGATACAGCGAAACGCCTTGGTAAAGGGAAAAATGTATTGGCGATTATCCCATCAAACGGTGAACGTTACTTGAGCACGCCGCTCTATCAGTTTGATGAAGAATCAAACGAGAGTCGCGTATAACATTTCAGGCAGTAATCGAGAGACATTCTCTTTCGATTGCTGCCTTTTCTTGTGTACAATAAAAGGCATGAATGAATAGACGGAGGAATGACATGTGAGATCGACTGCGTTCAGAACAAAGCGGATGACGAAAGAAAAGGTGTATGAGGCATACATGACGTTAACGGCGGATCAACCGTATCATGCATGGTTAGAGAGTGGGAGAGCGGGACGGTATACGATTGCGGGGATCGAGCCGTTCGGTCGCTTTCATGTAAAAGACGGTGTCGGGCTCTTGCAAGTGGGGGATACGACAGAAACGCTATACGGAAAGCCGCTTGAGCTCGTCAGTGAGGTACGGAAGCGATTTGAGGCCGAGCGTCCGGAAGGGGCTCCTCCTTTCTTTGGTGGCATGATCGGGTATGTCAGTTATGATGTGGCCCGGACGATTGAACGTCTCCCTCAGCAAGCGGAGGATGATTTGTCGACACCAGACGTCTCGTTTCTTCTATTTGACGAGGTGGCGGTGTTCGATGAAGTAGATTCGACCCTGTACTTGATGGTGACAGCGGAGGAAGGTGCAGAACGTAAGGCGGACCGATTGGCGGCCATGTGGAACGTCGAGTCGCATTACGCGTTCAAGCCGACAGGGCAGTCACCGGTAGAACGATCGCGCTCCATGTCCCAGGAAGAGTTTGTTGAAGCGGTCAAACGGATTCAGTCCTATATCGTAGAAGGGGATGTGTTCCAAGTGAACTTGAGCGTTCGTCAGTCCGAACCGCTTCTCGCTGACCCGCGTCGAGTATATGATACGTTGCGTCAAATGAATCCATCTCCTTATATGGGCTATTTCGTGGATGACGCTTTAACGATGGTCTCCGCTTCACCAGAGTTGTTGCTTGAAAAACACGGAACCGACATTTCGACACGCCCGATCGCGGGTACGCGTCCACGTGGCAAAGATGATGTGGAGGACTTGGAGTTGGCGAACACATTGCTTGAAAACGAGAAAGAGCGGGCCGAACACGTCATGCTCGTCGATCTTGAACGGAACGACCTCGGCAAGGTGGCGGCATATGGCAGCGTTCATGTTGATGAGTTGATGGTGATTGAGAAGTACTCACACGTACAACATATCGTATCGAACGTACGAGGTTCGATTCGGGACGAAGTATCAGGAGCCGAAGCACTGGCAGCGATGTTCCCAGGCGGTACCATCACCGGCGCACCGAAAATTCGGACGATGGAAATCATTGAAGAACTCGAACCAGTTCGCCGGGGACTCTACACCGGCTCATATGGTTGGTTAAGTTGGGATGACGACCTCGTCTTCAATATCACGATTCGGACGATGGTCGTGAAAGACGGAATCGCATACGTTCAAGCGGGAGCAGGTATTGTGATCGATTCGGATCCGGTCTCAGAATATGAAGAATCCTTGTCCAAAGCGAAGGCGCTATGGGCGGCGAAACACATGACGGAGGAAACAACATGATTGTATTAATCGACAACTATGACTCATTTACGTATAACTTGGTGCAATATTTCGGTGAACTCGGTCAAGAACTAGTCGTGTATCGAAATGATGAAGTCACGATTCAAGAGATTGAGGCGCTTGCCCCGAGTTATCTTGTCATTTCGCCGGGACCTTGCACTCCGAATGAGGCGGGAATTAGCGTTGAGGCAATCCAAGCGTTTGCGGGTCGTATCCCGATTTTAGGGGTTTGCCTCGGACATCAGGCGATTGCGCAAGCGTTTGGTGGAGAAGTCGTCCATGCTGAACGGCTCATGCATGGAAAAACGTCGAAGATTCAACATGACGGAAAATCGATTTTCAAGAAGATTCCGCAACAGTCGGTCGTGACCCGTTATCACTCGTTGGCCGTGGAGCGTTCGTCTCTACCAGAATGTCTAGTGGTCACTGCAGAGACGGAGACTGGAGAAATCATGGCACTCCGTCACCGAACGCTTCCGATCGAAGGGGTGCAATATCACCCTGAAGCGATTTTGACTGAGCACGGGAAGGAAATGATTCGAAACTTTATCGAGGAGTATCGTCATGTGGTATTGGCATAACGGAGAGTTAGTCGAACGAGAGAAGGTATTGATTCCGGTTGAAGATCACGGCTTCTTGTATGGAATGGGCTTGTTTGAGACGTTCCGTACATATAAATTCGTTCCTTTCCTGTTCGATGCCCACTGGGAACGCTTGATGAAGAGTCTCGATGAGCTGTGGATCGATTTTCCATACACGAAGGAAGAAATCGGGACGGCGATTCAGCAACTGTGCCGTCAAAACGATGCACCCGACCTTTATATCCGCTTGAACGTGTCTGCAGGAGTTGCGCCCCTCGGTCTCTACGCGGGTCGTTATGAGACACCGAACGTCACCATGATCGTCAAACCGCTATCCTCAGAAGTTGTACCACAGGAGAAACGGGTCGAATCGATCCCGTTTCCGAGAAGTCGTCCTGAAGCGGCTTTTCGATTAAAGTCACATCATTACATGAACAATATCCTTGGAAAACGGACCCTACAAGACCAAGGCGCTGAAGGACTATTTGCGGACGAACATGGACATGTGGTGGAAGGGCTTGTGTCGAACATCTTTTGGGTCGGTCCAGATGATATGTTATACACGACTCCGCTATCGAGCGGAGCACTCGCAGGGGTGACACGACAATGGGTGATGGAACATTTCTCTGTAATCGAACAACCCGTGACATTTGAAGAATTGACTGCAGCGAAAGAGATTTGGATGACGAATTCAATCCAACAAGTCGCTCCGGTGACGCATTATGGAGATCTGAGATACCCCGGTAAAGACGGGGTACGATTTAACGAAGTGTGGGCGAAACTCGTTCGCTCAATTGGTTAGGAGGCGGAAGCATGACGAAGATCATGGGTATTTTAAACGTGACCCCGGACTCGTTCTCGGATGGGGGACGGTATACGGCAATCGAGGAGGCTGTACGACATGCGAAACAACTCGTACAAGAAGGTGCCGATGCGATTGATGTCGGTGGAGAATCGACAAGGCCGGGCGCAGTACTTGTTTCCGAGGAAGAAGAGATTGAACGTGTCGTCCCAATCATCCGTCGACTGAAAAGCGAAATCGATGTTCCGATTTCGATTGATACGTATAAGCCGATGGTGGCGAGAGCGGCAATCGAGGCCGGTGCGACGATTATCAATGACGTATGGGGTTCGAAATGGGGAGACCGCTCGATGGCACGTGTCGCTTTCGAATATGGAGTTTCGATCATTTTGATGCACAACCGAACAAATCGGGACTACCATCATTTCATTGAAGATGTGGTCAGCGATCTACAGGAATCAATTGAGATTGTACATGCGGCAGGCGTAAGGGATGAGCACATTTGGTTAGATCCGGGCATCGGATTTGCGAAAGACGTGGCGCAAAACCTCGAACTCATGAATCATCTCGACGTGATCACACGTCTTGGGTATCCGGTTCTGCTCGGAACGTCGCGTAAGTCGTTTATCGGGCATACGCTCGATTTACCGACAGAGGAACGGCTCGAAGGAACGATTGCGACGACGTGTCTTGGCATCATGAAAGGGTGCGATTGGGTGCGTGTGCACGACGTCAAAGCGAACGCCCGTGCGGCGAAGATGATGGATGCGATGATTGGAGGGGATGGACATGGATAAAATATTTGTGAACGGGATGCGTTTTTACGGGTATCATGGGGTGTTTGAAGAAGAAAACCGTCTCGGTCAACGGTTTCACGTGGATTTAATGTGTGAACTGGACCTCGCGCCTGCGGGACGTTCGGATGACTTGAACAATGGGGTCAGTTATGCCGGCTTGTATCAGTTGACGGAAGATATTGTGACGGGAGAACCGGTCAATTTGCTAGAAACACTCGGAGAACGCATCACGACAGCCGTGTTGGCGCATAGTGAGTTGATTCAACGTGTGACGGTTAAAGTGATTAAACCGGACCCACCCATCCCGGGACACTATGATTCAGTAGCAATCGAGATGACAAGGGGACGGACGTCATGATTTATATTGCATTAGGAGCAAACATTGGAGAGCGGGCCGCGCAATTGTCTGCGGCAATCGATGAGATGGAGCGAGCAGGTCTCCACGTCACGAAACAGTCGTCGGTCTATGAGACGGCTCCTGTCGGATATACAGAGCAACCTTCGTTTTTTAATATGGTGGTCGAAGTCGAGAGTCATCATTCCTCGGACGAACTGCTCAAAACGCTGCAACAGATCGAACAACGATTAGGACGGGAACGTCTATTTAAGAACGGACCGCGTACCATCGACCTTGACATCCTCTTTTATAATGGGGAAGATATACAATCAGAACACTTAACGGTTCCGCATCCGCGCATGCAGGAACGTGCATTTGTTCTCGCTCCGTTAGCAGAGATCGCACCAGAACTCGTCGTTCGAGGACAAACGGTCGTCTCCTGGCTTGAAGGGCTACCGATGACGGACCGCCAAGATGTCGTCCGGTTACAGTTGCTTAGGAATTTGGTGAAATGAAGGATGTGTTGTCTTGACAGGCTTTAAGATTGGAAACATAGATATTAAAAACCGTGCAGTCCTCGCACCGATGGCTGGCGTGACCAACCCTGCTTTCCGTTTGATTGCAAAAGAGTTCGGAGCGGGACTCGTCTGTGCCGAAATGGTTAGCGATAAAGGCATCTTGCTCGAGAACGCTCGGACGATGCGTATGCTATACGTCGATGAACGCGAGAAACCGCTCAGTTTACAAATCTTCGGTGGTTCGAAAGATACACTCGTCAGAGCGGCACAGTACGTCGATCAAAACACCAATGCGGATATCATTGATATCAACATGGGTTGTCCCGTACCGAAAGTGACGAAGTGTGACGCAGGGGCGAAGTGGTTACTCGACCCGGATAAAGTGTATGAGATGGTGAATGCCGTCACGAATGTCGTTGAAAAACCGGTCACGGTGAAAATGCGACTCGGTTGGGATGACGAGCACATCTTTATTTTGGATAATGTTAAGGCGGCTCAGACGGGTGGAGCAGCAGCGATTGCCATTCATGGACGTACGCGTGCCCAACAATATGAAGGAACCGCGAATTGGGATTGGATTGGCGAGGCGAAGAAAGTAGCGACCGTCCCGATTATCGGAAACGGGGATATCGCGACCCCGCAGGATGCGAAACGTGTGATTGACCAATATGGTGTGGATGCCGTCATGATTGGACGCGCTGCACTCGGGAATCCGTGGATGCTCTATCAAACGGTCCAGTACCTCGAAACAGGGGAGCTCCCTCCGGAACCAGAGGCGCGTGAGAAAATCGATATCTGCATGCTTCATCTCGACCGGTTGAGTGCAATCAAAGGTGAGCTGACAGCCGTACGCGAAATGCGTCAACACGCGGCTTGGTATT
>NZ_VWVR01000002.1:105000-107989 GCF_015712685.1 Exiguobacterium sp. SRB7LM
AATGTAACGGGGCTAAACATACCACCGAAGCTATGGATCCCGTAAGGGATGGTAGGAGAGCGTTCCAAGCAGCAGTGAAGCGGTATCGTGAGGAGCCGTGGAGCGCTTGGAAGTGAGAATGCCGGTGTGAGTAGCGAAAAGAGGGGTGAGAATCCCCTCCGTCGAAAGCCTAAGGTTTCCTGAGGAAGGCTCGTCCGCTCAGGGTTAGTCTGGACCTAAGCCGAGGCCGAAAGGCGTAGGCGATGGACAACAGGTCGATATTCCTGTACCGCCGTACCACCGTTTGAACGATGGGGGGACGCAGAAGGATAAGGTGACCGTGCGACTGGAAGTGCACGGACAAGCAGCGAGGCCGTCGGGTTGGCAAATCCGCCCGGCATACAAGGTTGAGCTGTGACGTGGAGCCCGTAGGGCGAAGCACCGGATTTCACGCTGCCAAGAAAAGCCTCTAGTGAGGAGGTCGGCGCCAGTACCGCAAACCGACACAGGTAGGCGAGATGAGAATTCTAAGACGCGCGGGATAACTCTCGTTAAGGAACTCGGCAAAATGGTCCCGTAACTTCGGGAGAAGGGACGCTTATGGCAACATAAGCCGCAGTGAATAGGCCCAAACGACTGTTTAGCAAAAACACAGGTCTCTGCTAAATCGCAAGATGAAGTATAGGGGCTGACGCCTGCCCGGTGCTGGAAGGTTAAGGGGATGTGTCATCGCAAGAGAAGCACTGAACCGAAGCCCCAGTAAACGGCGGCCGTAACTATAACGGTCCTAAGGTAGCGAAATTCCTTGTCGGGTAAGTTCCGACCCGCACGAAAGGCGTAACGATTTGGGCACTGTCTCAACGAGAGACCCGGTGAAATCATAGTACCTGTGAAGATGCAGGTTACCCGCGACAGGACGGAAAGACCCCATGGAGCTTTACTACAGCCTGATATTGAGGCTTTGTACGCGATGTACAGGATAGGTGGGAGTTTGTGAAGCCGGAGCGCCAGCTTCGGTGGAGACACCCTTGGGATACCACCCTTTGCGTATAGAGTCTCTAACTCGCAGCCGTGATCCGGCTGGAGGACCGTGTCAGGCGGGTAGTTTGACTGGGGCGGTCGCCTCCTAAACAGTAACGGAGGCGCCCAAAGGTTCCCTCAGAATGGTTGGAAATCATTCGAAGAGTGCAAAGGCAGAAGGGAGCTTGACTGCGAGACCTACAAGTCGAGCAGGGACGAAAGTCGGGCTTAGTGATCCGGTGGTTCCGCATGGAAGGGCCATCGCTCAACGGATAAAAGCTACCCTGGGGATAACAGGCTGATCTCCCCCAAGAGTCCACATCGACGGGGAGGTTTGGCACCTCGATGTCGGCTCATCGCATCCTGGGGCTGGAGTAGGTCCCAAGGGTTGGGCTGTTCGCCCATTAAAGCGGTACGCGAGCTGGGTTCAGAACGTCGTGAGACAGTTCGGTCCCTATCCGTCGTGGGCGCAGGAAATTTGAGGAGAGCTGTCCTTAGTACGAGAGGACCGGGATGGACGCACCGCTGGTGTACCAGTTGTTCCGCCAGGAGCACCGCTGGGTAGCTACGTGCGGACGGGATAAGTGCTGAAAGCATCTAAGCATGAAGCCCCCTCCGAGATGAGATTTCCCTTTGAGCAATCAAGAAAGACCCCTCAGAGACGATGAGGTAGATAGGTCATGGGTGGAAGCGTGGCGACACGTGGAGCTGAATGATACTAATCGGTCGAGGCTTTGATCTAGTCTAATGGTTTGTGTTGATGAATCCTCAGTTTTCAGGGAACAAGCCCTAAAGTCTGGTGGCGATAGCGAGACGGCCACACCCGTTCCCATGCCGAACACGGAAGTTAAGCGTCTCAGCGCCGAAAGTAGTTGGGGGATCTCCCCCTGTGAGGATAGGACGTTGCCAGGCTTTATTTTTTTAAAAAAGTTATTGACTTTACATAGAATGACCTTTAAAATAGGTAAAGTCGATATGACTTAAAACGGTCTCGTGGTGTAGGGGTTAACATGTCTGCCTGTCACGCAGAAGATCGCGGGTTCGAATCCCGTCGAGACCGCCATTTTTAATTTAATACGTATGGCTTTGTAGCTCAGTTGGTAGAGCAAAGGACTGAAAATCCTTGTGTCGGCGGTTCGATTCCGTCCAAAGCCACCATATAACACGCCGGTGTAGCTCAGTTGGTAGAGCATCTGACTTGTAATCAGAGGGTCGAGGGTTCGAATCCTTTCGCCGGCACCATTTTTTCATGGCGGTTGTGGCGAAGTGGTTAACGCACCGGATTGTGATTCCGGCATTCGAGGGTTCAATTCCCTTCAGCCGCCCCATTAAAATTTAATGAGCCATTAGCTCAGTTGGTAGAGCATCTGACTTTTAATCAGAGGGTCGCAGGTTCGAGCCCTGCATGGCTCACCATTTCTCATTATTTTTTATTCAATACGTAATTTCACATGCGGGTGTGGCGGAATTGGTAGACGCGCTAGACTTAGGATCTAGTGTCTTTGACGTGGGGGTTCGAGTCCCTTCACCCGCATCTCTAAATACTTACGCGGAAGTAGTTCAGTGGTAGAATACGACCTTGCCAAGGTCGGGGTCGCGGGTTCGAATCCCGTCTTCCGCTCCATCTTAATACGCGGTCGTGGCGGAATCGGTAGACGCGCTAGGTTGAGGGCCTAGTGGTGGTTAACACCGTGGAGGTTCAAGTCCTCTCGACCGCACCATATGCACCCTTAGCTCAGCTGGATAGAGCGTTAGACTACGAATCTAAAGGCCGGGAGTTCGAATCTCTCAGGGTGCACCATTTTAACGGGAAGTAGCTCAGCTTGGTAGAGCACTTGGTTTGGGACCAAGGGGTCGCAGGTTCGAATCCTGTCTTCCCGACCATTTATTTTTTTGGTCTTTGAAAACTGAACGATGAGGCAAAAAAAGTTTTACAATTTTTGAATGAAGCGCAAGCTTCGTCAATTTAAGAGCTATATCAAATTCTTTG
>NZ_VWVR01000009.1:0-877 GCF_015712685.1 Exiguobacterium sp. SRB7LM
AGTTTCCGGACGGCTCGCGCCAGCTCGTGCGCTTTATCGGCCTGGAAGAACAGGTCGTCAAGCACTTCCTGTAACCCCACTTTCCCTTCATCAACGGCTGGGCGCGTCACATTTGTGACGCGCCGTATGAAACGCCGCCAACCCCGGCGGCAGGAGCACGAGTGTCGCCCACGTGTAGTGCGTATGCAGGGCGCGTTGCCACGCCAGCGCGGTATCCGCCACCCATGAGAACACCAATGAGAACACCGCCACGCCCATCGCGCCGGCCAGGAAAATCGAGAACCGCAGCCCGTTGCGCGACATGCGCGAGGTTTGCCGGAGTTTGCGATCCAAGGCACGCAAAACGCGCTCGCGCAACGCGGCCAATGGAGAAGAGGGTGGGGAGGGCGTATCACTCATGGAAAGGCAGGCAGGGGCGACGCAAACTGCGGCACAGAGGGACTATTCGAGCGGCGTGAAGCTTTGATGATGGTAGGGGTTTTGTGTGAAGCGCCCCACAATTCGGATGCGATTGTGGGGTAGCAAACGCTAAATCGAACGAACGATCGGTCACCGAATCTGATTTAAGTATTACGAACTTTGCATGATTGTTCACGGAAGTTATGCTTCCCCTCTCATCGGAAATTCTTTTTTGGCGACCAACATGCTGACATCCGAAGAACGGGACGATCCGTGGACGGTGGAGTCGTCGCTGGATAGCCTGCTACCGAAGCAACGGCCAGGGACGATCGATCGCCCGATCTATTTTCGTCATACCGATACCCCTGACGGTCACGTCATCAAGCAGTTTCCGGACGGCTCGCGCCAGCTCGTGCGCTTTATCGGCCTGGAAGAACAGGTCGTCAAGCACTTCCTGTAACCCCACTTTCCCTTCATC
>NZ_VWVR01000003.1:0-1766 GCF_015712685.1 Exiguobacterium sp. SRB7LM
TCAGGCTGTTGACGAACCAAATCGCCATGTGCGATTTGGTTCGTCTTTTTTTAGGTTCAACGAGCTTGAGGCGCTCTGCCCGACAAAAGATTGAAGAAATGTTATGTAGACGGTCCTTTCTGGCCAACAGGTTGGCCAGCTTCTTCATGTTTTGTGCGGTGGCTGCCACCAGATTGGCACGTTGGACCTTCGCGGTCCCCCTGTAGAAGGTGAAACGGAGCCCGTGGAGCTCTTTCCCATCGGCGAACGAGCGCTCGACGGTCTGCGGCCGCAGTCGGTAAAGGGATCTCCCGGACGCGGACAGGCGGTTCTCGTTCACCTGCTCGCGGTAATGTTCATCGACGTGGCGTGTGATGTCCCTTCGGTGCGTCCGGCTGGACGTGCACTTCTCGAGGAGAGGGCAGTTCTGACAGATGGAGGGGTCGGAGACGTAATGGTGATAGCCGTGGCGGTCCGTCGTCTGATAGGTGAGGCGCTGTCGCGCCGGACAGAGATACGCATCTTCCTCGGGCAGGTACGTGTACCGGGTCTTGCGGAACATCCCCTTCTTCCCACCGAAACGCCTCCGGGCGATGACCCCGAAGATGCCCCGTTCGACGAGCGCCTTCGCAATCCCGGTCGTGAAGTAGCCTGCATCGAGCGCGACCGCCTCGAGCGGGAAATGGAAACGTTCGAGGACATGGTCGAGCCGATTGAGATAGACGGTGCTGTCCGAGACGTTCCCGGGTGTGACGTGTACATCGACGATGAAATTGTGCTTGGCGTCGACCGTCCGATGCGCCAGCCAGAAAAAGCCTTCCGGCTTCTGGTCACGATACATGTATCCCGCATCCGGGTCGGTCCGGCTCACCTTGACGAGCCGGCGCTCCCTCTTCTCAGATGCCGGTTTCAGTTCTTTTTTCCGCGTTCGGCCCGTCCCTCGTTCACGCGGGTGAGAAGCTCGTCCTCGATCGCACCGACGACCCGTTCGACCTCGACCTTGTCGAACTTCTTCTTGTTCGCGTTCGCCCGGATGTGCGTGGAATCCGTGATCAGGATGCGCCCGGAGACGAGACCGTGAGATTCCGCCTGTCGGACGATGTCCTCGAAGATTTGTTGGAACACGTCGTTCCCCTGGAAGCGTCGGCGGTAGGCCTGGCTGATCGTCGAATGGTCGGGAACCTTCTCATCGATGCCGAGACCGAGGAACCAGCGATAGGCGAGGTTCGTCTGAACCTCCCTCACGGTCTGCCGCACGGAACGGATGTTGAACAGGGGTCCGAGTAGGATGATCTTGATGATGATCTCCGGGTCGATGCCGGGCGTACCGGTGTTCGAATAGAGCGGGGCGCAGAGCCGGTGGACGATCGAGAAGTCGATGTGGCGGTCGAGTCTCCGGACGAGATGATCCTGCGGGACCAGCTGGTCCAACGTGGTCTTCGACTGGATCGGTTCATGTCGCTTCTCGGAATGGGCGCGATACATATCGGGTACCTCCTTTTGATGACGGGCGAACGTGGTGTTTATCTTCTTCATTCCCCGTTTGGACCGGTTCGAAGTATGTATCGGGCTTTTTCTTCGGCCATCGAGGCCTCAGAAAAAGACAAATGGTCGCCAAAGGTGGCGACCATTCGTGTGGCTCGTCCCACGGCGCCCCGACTCCTGCAGGAAAGCAATCCGACGGAGACCCAGCAGCGACTTGAGTCGCGATGCGGCTCCGGGATTGCCTGCGGAAAGCGTGGGCGCCGGAAGGACGAGTTCGTACATCTTATTTGTCAACAAGCTGA
>NZ_VWVR01000010.1:0-820 GCF_015712685.1 Exiguobacterium sp. SRB7LM
TCGCTCTTGGAGAGCACGCTGTCCCGATGCTCGGGTTCCCCCTCCAGCACGCGCGTCTCGCACGAGCCGCACACGCCTTCCTTGCAGCTGTATTCCACCTCCACGCCCACTTCCAGCAGCGCATCCAGCAGTGACTTGCCGGCGGGCACACACAACTCCGAGCCGGTGCGCGCCAGCTTGACCGTGTACTCCCCCTCCTGCACCGACGACACTTCCGCATCCGCGGCAAAGCGTTCGATGTGGACATTGGTGTAGCCCAGCGCTTCGCATGCGGCCTCGAAGGCGCGCAGCATCGGGCCGGGGCCGCAGCAGTAGAAATGCGTCTCCGCCGGATGGCCTGCGAGCAGGGCCTTCAGATCCGGCGGGCCGCCGGGCTTTTCAGGTTGTTGATGTAGGCCACGCCCTGGTCGATGCTGCCATACAGCGTCACGTTGCTCTGCGCGGCAGCCGTACCGGCCAGGCTCATCGCCGCCACGGCGAACAGTGTCTTCCTCATTTTTGCTTCCTCCGTTGGCCGGGGTGTCGGGCCCCGCCAGTTGTTATCGCCCGCCTATTGGCAGACCGTTATCGATCGTTCCACCTATGAAACGATGTTTAAGAAATTGGCACCGTAAAAAAAGAGAGCGCGCGGCTGGTCAGGCCGGCGCTCAACTGCTTAAAGATCAACCACCAGCCGCTTACCCTTGCAGCCGGATACGCAGACCATCATGGTCTGGTTAGAGGCACGCTCGCTCTTGGAGAGCACGCTGTCCCGATGCTCGGGTTCCCCCTCCAGCACGCGCGTCTCGCACGAGCCGCACACGCCTTCCTTGCAGCTGTA
>NZ_VWVR01000005.1:0-15448 GCF_015712685.1 Exiguobacterium sp. SRB7LM
CTCTTTGAACAATTCAAATGTGAATGGAGATATTAACATGGATGAATCTTGTTATTTTTGCGAGTACAAATACAGATATAAACACAACTCCAATCCAGTTTGGGTGGTTGCCACGAGAGTCGACGATAACGACCCTTATGCGTGGGAATTTTACGCGAATGAAGATAGTACGGAAATCGATTTCCATGTAACAAAGGTCGCCAAAATCTCTTATGAGGAATATGAGAGATTGCGCGAATTAAATATACATGACTAAATAAAAAGACCCCGTTTGGCGACGGAGTCTCATCGATCAGTGAGCAGGCCTTTAGAGTGCCTGCTTTTTTATTTTTTAAAATAATGAAGCCCGCACAACCAAACTATAATATTTATAAGGTTACATACTGTTGGAAATTATGGTAATTTACTGTTTGTTAAGGAGGGGTTTTATGCGAGATTTAACAAAGGATTGGATTTACATATTGTTACTAGGTGCTGTAACTTTTATGTACTTCTTTGTCGACGGACTGTCTGATGAAGTAAAAGGTATAGTGACTTTTACCGTCTTTGTAATTATGGTTTTACTTAAATTTGTAGTTAAAAACAAGGAGGATAAGTAATCAAATGTCTAAAAAAAATAAGTTTTTGTCAATTGCAATGTCTATGGTCCTTTTATTTTCCACACTTTTCATACCAATGGGGTCTGCTAATGCTGAAGAATTGAGTGAAGATGAATATGCGATGATTGAGATGTTATCAGCTATCGAGAACATGCCTGACGAAGTTATTGCACAAGGATCTGAAGCCATAGAAGAGTATTTAAATCAAGAAGTAGATTTCCCAATTAAATCTGCAACTCCTATAAAAAATAGCGGATTATCAACTAGATCGATGAACTCATTAGAAATCATTGGGTGTGCATCTGCTATTGGTGGAGCACTCGTAACTAACCTCACCCCTGCTAAGGTTCTTAAGGCTAAGGCAGCAATTAAAGCTGTCGGTGGAGCTACTACTTTCGTCAAGAGACTGAAACCGTACTATACCATGTCAAGAGAAGACGGAATGAGCAAGAGTAAGGCGATGCGTCAAGCAGTCTCTATGGCAGCTCAAGATGCGGGTCCTGAGACTGTAAAAGCATTATCTGAACTTTTTGCAATTGGTTCGGTTTTAGGCGCATGCTCAGCGGCCCTTGGTTAAAAAAGACCCCGTTAGCGCGGAGTCTAGTAGATTGGAGCGGATACTGACGTATTCGCTCTTTTTTATGGCGTGAGAATTTCTTGGCGGCGGCTGGGCAATTGGCGTTACCCGCTGCAGGAGGCATATTTGGCGTTACCCGCTGCAGGAGGCATATTTGGCGCTATGCCGTCGTTATATCGGTTAATATAACGCGTATATTGCCCGCTACGTACGTATCATCGTCAGTCTTACTCATGTGGCGGTCAATAATCGAGTCATCAACGCAATCCAATCCAATTAGACGTTTGGCGACGTCTAGGACGATTGTCAGCGCTAGGTTTCGGGATAATTCTTCACCTTCCAGCGGTCCATCCCGCTCATCGTAGTCAACTCGCCAACCGTAAGTACCGCTCTCTTGGTAAACTCCGGACCAGTCTAAGCTGTATCGGGCGATGTGAGTGATTATTTGGAAATCACACATAAAATCCACCTCCGTGATCAACGAACAAGAATGGATAAACGACGAGTGTCAGCTATTGTGCGTCCAAGCAAGTCGGCAACCACTTTAACTCCTGCCCAATGTACTGATACATCAGTATAAATGTAGAATAAACCCGGTCTTACTTGCTCAATTCGACGAACCTCTGCATTGTTGTGCGCCATTTGATGTGCCTCCTTGTTATTGTTACACCAAATGTACACCATATGTGCGCACACTGTCTAGTTATTATTTTTATTTATTGAATCTTTTTTGACTCCATTGCCGTAAAATAGACTTATATAGCACCAGAGGAGGAATCACCATGAGTAAAAAAGAGCCACAACAAAAGACGCCGCACGTTGAGCCGAACCGCGCTCGCAAGCGAAAACAATTCACTCTATCGGACATAAGCCGTGAACGCCTGGAATATTTGAAGAAGTACCACGGGACATCCGAGAGTGCAATCGTGGATATGGCGATCAGCCAGTTTTACGTCCACACGATCAACGACATCAAGCCGCTCAAAGACAAAGAGTGATCACCAATCCAACGCCCCAGCGCTTATATCGCGTTTGAGGGCGTTTTTCGTCGTGTATTTATTGAGAAAAACAGCGCCACGCCTGCGGATAAGGATTAGATATTGGCGAGCGGGATAGGGCGTTTTCTTACGGAGTTTGTCGAGGTAAAAGCGGTATGTCGGTCATGAACGTCAACAGACGCCTCAGGACGCCGTATAAGCGTTTCTAACGTTGATTACATACAAATACTAGGTAAATCGTTAGAAGCGCTTAGAACGCCTCCTAGACGCCTTAAATGACGATTGTGTACATACATTGTGCGTCAAAAGTGATTTTTGATGTGCGGTATTTTTCGTAAGAGTGCGTGATTGGGCGGAAAATGACGGGTGGGGGCGGGGTGGAGCGACACTGATCGTGGGGAACGGGACCAACGAAGTCAAACATGATTTTTGGTGCGCGGGTTTGTGGTGGCGAAGATAGACGGTCGGAGACGGTGCTGGATGGGGCGCAGCGGTATCCCCGGTATGTATATCGTATTCACCGATATTCATTCGTTTTATCGGATAATCGCCAGTCTTACCGATAATATATCTTATGTAATCTCTTGTCTGCTTGCAAAACGTTGGTGTTAAGCCATTCCGTTGATTGCCGAGAATTATGCGGTTAACCGCCTATTGTATACAGCAAACGCTTACCATGTCACAAACGGCTTCACATCGCCATTTATCGGTATTATCGGTAGTTGCCGAGATGTATACTGACCGAACATCTCCGTCTCGATATCGTCTGCATAAAATTCTGCATACTCGGCGCCGTATACAGTCACCATGATCACCGTAATATTCACTGTAAATCACGGTCAGGTAGCAGTAGGAATGGCGTAGTGGCGCGGATAGTGGCGGATATGGCGATTGTGACCGGTGATTCTCGCCTCAAAAAGATTTACGAGGGTCTCCGTAGGAAGCGCTCTGCGGACAAAATAGTGCGGTTTGCACAGTAGTCCCCGTTACCCTTCGCCATATCGCGCTCCAATCCCTTCTATTAAGGCGAGACGCTCCGCCGCCCTACGCCGTCCTCCGAAGGTATTCCGACACATACCGGACTCAGACCGCCAACAAGCGCTCCATCTTCCGGAGTCCCTTACTTCGGTTGCTAGCGAAGGTGTTAGCAGCGTCAATTACCGCTAGCCGTATCTTGATATCTTCCGGCGTCAAACGGATCTCCTCGCGATTCGTCGTCACAACGGCGATTTTGCTTCCGATCAGTCCGTTGACTTGCAACAGTAGCTTTGCAGCAGCGGCGTTACCGTCATTGATCACGGCGTCGGCCATCGCCTCTAGCATTTCCGGCAACCGGTCGGCACTGACGGCAATTACCGCTTGCTTGTAGGCGTCCTCGAACAACGTCTGACGGCGCCAAGCACGTACCGTATTACGGTGTACCCCGCATGCCTCCGCGATTTGGATGTCCGTCATTGGGCGACCGTTGCTGTCACCGAGCGTCATGTACTGGATTGCCTGGTGTTGAGCGACACTTAGCGTCGTTTTCGGCTTTGGACCGGGCTTCGCTTTGCCGTTGTAGCGCTGATCTGTAACTCTGATATGTGTAGCCATGTTTGTTGGCTCCTTTTTGTTGGATTATGCGGCCGCAATCACCGCCATTTCTTTCGAAACTAAGTCGCAGTATGTACGAACGAAGTAGCCTACGATGTTCTTCACGCCGTAATGCTTGGCAACGTAGGCTGTGCGGACGGCTGCGGATTGTAAGCATTTCAAATACGCCGGGCTTGTTAGCGACCAGCGAACGAGATATGGCGTCATTTCGACGTCTTGTACGTGTTTGAATAGAGCGTCACGTAAGGCGACACCGTTATTGGCAAATAACTCGACAAACTTCCGGTCAGAGAGACGGAGGGCGTTAGTCGCGTAAACAATCTCTTCCGGGATGTCGTAGGCGCTCGCCAATTCTTTCTTCGTCACACTAGCGACTGCTGGACGCTGACTGTCGGTTTGTTCGAATGTATTTGTATTTAAGATTTTATGGTTTATAACAGGCTTTTTAGGGGGGACATTTCGGTGGGACACCTTGGTAGGACGTTGCTCTACCGGGCGTCGAACCAAACGAATCACATTCGCTGTTTGCCGTTTGTCACCAGTATTTCGACGCGCTGCGAAAATCTCGATGATTCCTAAGTCTGATAACTTCTTCAGTCCGCGCTGAATCGTCTTAGTTGAGCAGCCAAGTTGGGCCGCCATTGTTGTTTTTGTCATGTAAGCAACACCAAAATGCTTAACCATGAAGCCCGTGATCAGAAAGAATAGTTTTTTCTCGGTCTGGGTTAAGTCTTTGGAGTGTTTTTGGCGGTGGTAACGCGCCGATGCATTGACGTCTTCAACATTTGAATGGTTTACGAGGTTGGTAATTGCCTCTTCCGAAAGGATAACTGCAAACTGTGCCATTAAAATTGCCCCTTTATAGGACAAAAAAGCGCTCCCGATTCCATAGAAATCGAGAACGCTCAAGACAGGATTTGCATCAAAAATGTGCAAAATGTAGTCTGGTGGTTGAATTCCGAGTTTAAACTTTGTATTATTAGTACATAAACTAATAAACGAAGTCCGGAAAAGCGTTGTCGATGGTGTGTTCATCGGGGACGTCCTTATCTCACTGCTACCAACAGTGACTAAGGCCGGGCTTTTTTGTCGTTCAATTTGTTAGATACAGTGTACCGCTTCCATCCCCAACCATGCAACTATTTTCAGATTATTTTCAGGCAATGCTTAAAGTTAGTGTTTTATTTCACCTACCATTACGGTGATTGAAATAATTAAGGGGCAGATGAAAAAAGCCTGATCTTATTCAGATCAGGCTGATTTCTCTATCTTTTTATCCTTTGATGACTAGACCATATCTATTTTTCAATCGTGTAGAAGAATCTTGAATTGGGTTTTTCTCAACATTAGTCATACCTCTTTCTTTTAATAGAGCAATGACCTGGTTTTGTAGCTGCTGCTTTGAATTAGTAGTGGTTTTTGTGTATGTGCTCGATAGCATCTTGGACACTCCCGTCTTTTTTATTAAGCTTAAATGAAGACTCAACCAACGAATTCGCTTGTAACAGTGCTTCAAATTGAGAAATGATTTCATCTACCATTATATCTTTTTTAAGTATATCACTGTCTAAGACAATTAAGAAAATCTTCTTTGCCCCTTTTACAGATTCAGATTTAATTGTAACATACAATCTATTATCTTTACTGTTATTACTGCCTCGATATCCAAATAAGTGTTGCTCTTTCAGTTTTAATAAATCCGAATAGATAATTGCTGTGAAAATCCCTATACGTTTATCGGGCTTACTAGATTCCCCATTCAGAAGCAAATCTTGTAGTTCTTCTACAGTAAAGTTGACCTGTCCATATTCTTTAATCTCTGATACTAATAAATTCCATAAAGCTAATTCATAAGAAGGATCAACCGCACTGTCTTTTATTCGTGTAGAAAGACTGTCTAACACAGTGAAAGCCTCTACCGCATTGTTATGAAGTCTCAATGAAAGAAGTGACTTTGAAATTCTTATAATATCAGATTTATTATAATGATAATAGTTTTGGATTACGGCATTTATATCTATCGACTCTTGAACCGCACCGTATTCATACTCCAACTTTATTGTCTGCTTAGTCCTACTTGTTGAAAAAATACTATAGTTATACACCTGAACTCCTAAAACATAGGGCGTATATCGTGTGAATTCCGAAAAAAAATCTTTGTATCTAGCCTCTATTTCATGATTTTTTAGTCTTTTATAAGAATAGATCAAATCTTTTGTGTCTTTTTCCAGAGAAGAAGATAAATCGTTAATAATTCTATCTTTCCCATCAAGTCTCCACGTAAACAAAAAAGAAATAGAAAATAGTATAAAAAAAAGTGCTTGTTCGGTTGGATTGAATCTATCGGAAACAAACGAATAGAGCGTAGCTGCAAAGGCAACGATAGCAAGCCCATATCCTATAGTCTTTTGTACATAAGTTCTTCTTTTTCTATGCTGTGATTCATCCTCTTTGGATAGATAGTGAATTTTTAAGATTAGGCTCTCTATGGATTCTATAAATTTTGACATAACCTTGCCTCCCTTTCCATAAAGTATAAAGTAAAAGTAAATTTTATAGGTTATTTAGGGTGATTTTATAAAAGAAAAGCGCCAACCATTAAGGGCGACGCAAAGCAGAGATATAGCACGATTGTTCAGGTGTCACAAATATTCGACTTTCTCTAATGATAATTGTGTAGCGAACACCCCGTCGGCATCGACTAAGTCTCCGGCGAATCCGCCCAGAGCGTAAATCTCGTCACGATTGTCGTCTTGCCCGGCGGTCTATACTCAAGCGTTATTTTGGGCGCTCTAGGCGATATACTTATCTTTCCGTTCATCTCCGTCCTCCTTTTGCCAAATTTAAAAGGCGCCCAATCCGGACGCCCTCGTTAATCTTCGTATGTTATGTCGAAATCCCAACGGAAAAGCCCGTCAATGTCGTAGTTAATTGCTCCACTCTCAAATTCGGACCAATAAACCCGCCAATATTCGACTACCGCACCCCGACTGCGATCTATCAGCGCACAAGCCGCGGAACCAGTTAGGTTACCGTCAATACCGCCTATGTCTCTAATCTCGTCACTTGTAATGCCGTATTTCTCCGTCAATCTCAACAATTCATCGTCATGTAACACATATCTCACGTTATCCATTTCACACCTCCACGCCCATCTTAACAGGCGTAACCATGCGAAAGATAACGTTTCATTAGCGTCATAAAGCGTAATTCACTGACGATTAAGTACGCATCTGACACGTTCCAAAAAGAACGTTACTCAAAAGAACAATAGACATCACACAACCTACCAAAAATGGGTTACAATAATCTGGCAGGCCTCTCTCGGAGGGCACTTGACGATATCATCTCATTCTGGCTCGAACAGATTTCGGGTTTGTTGGGAATGGGGTGATATGATGTTAGAGATGTTCTTTGTCGCAGTATCGGCAGTAGCTGATTTTTACAACCATGTTGACTGGGTTCGTGCGAACGATTTTATGACTTTTGTTCAAACGACGCTTGAAACGTGCTTAGTGATTGGCCGTATGCAAGAAAATGGCGACAAAAAAGACGATCAAGGCTCGTCACAGTCTTAATCGTCTACTCTAGATTGCTTTAGTTTTGGCCGTCGATTCCGAGTTTGCTGAGAGAATCGGCGGAGTTACGTTCGACAGAATGTGATTGGTCATTCTCGACGAGATTGTGCCTGTTAAGCCATCGTAGTTAGCGCTACGGTGGTTTTTTTGCGTGTACACAAAATAATTGTATACAGCATTGACACACCTCTATGATAACTGACCAATCACTAGCATTCAAGAAGAATCATACAAGTCGCAGGCTACAACATGTAGTAACATGGTGATTTATGCCTGTTATTTTTGGAGTTCCCGTAATTCTGGCGAGTTAACCATTGTCAGTGGTGAGATGTCGCTACCGATACCTCATAATAAGTATGCGAGAACTGTACCTTATTTACGGTCCAACCCTTTGATTCAGCTCAGTCGCCCCGAAATTCTCACAAAACGAACGGCACAACGCGAAATAGTCTGCAATGCTGTCGCTATCTTTACCACAAGACAACGCCTTAGCTTCCGCTCGTTCCAACGTATCCGCTGTTGGCTTTTTAGTCGCGCCCTTGCCTAACTCTAACGCCACGTAACGGGCATCAATCGCCTCTCTAGTTACATCAAAACGCTCCTTCCGCTCCATAACCTCGACACTGTGCTCCAAGTAGTTCCCGGTATCTGATTGTAGGATTCTCACGCTTCCGTCACCTCCGAAGTATCGAAGTCAATAGATTTCCGACCATCCGATACCATGATCACATCTTCGTATTGCTGTAATTCTGATGACCGGGCTACTTCAACATCACTGATCCGACCATTTTTACGGCCAGCGACGTAACCCGCGAACATATCTTGCTGCAACGCATCTAAGAACATTCCGTATACCTTAGGTTTCTCGAGCGCTAGTTTAGCATTGGCGCCTCCGGAACGTAAATTGGCGCCGGCTAGTTGGGTTTGTTCGGAAATGGCGCTTTCATGCAATCCTTTTACATAAAGAGGCTGATCGAAGAATACAGCATTATCTAATAGTACTTTCGCTTCATGTTGCTCCGGTGTATAACGTCCCTCTTCTAGACGGGATAAAACCCGATTTAAGTTAGCTAAATTGGTAGATTTATCGTTATTAGCCAACTTGCTATCATTGACTCGGCTATATCCGTCTAGAATTGCATCGATATCAACCTGGCGACATAAGTGCACGTTATCTCCGACTACTTCCAACAAATTATCAATCGTCTTAAAGAGTTGACTAGCGCTTGTGGCCGTTCTTGTTGCGATTTTCATCTCTAATGCTGCAGAATCAAATAATTGTTGTTGTGTACTACTTGGTTTAGGCAGTTCCGCACCTAAAACTTCATCAACGGCACTTTTAAGGGAGTTTTTAACGCGAACGCGCTTATCGTCCAAAACAGATTGGATGCCCACGATCCGTCCAAAAACGCGACTATACTCTTTGAGCCTCGCTTTCTCACCTTCTGCGCCTTTATAGATTGGATTGGCATTGATGACCGTATATCTTGATGCAAGGGTCTGCTTAGCTGCCAATAGTTCTCTGGTTAAACCGCCACCAAATTTCCAGTCGTAGATTTCTTGCTTGATTTGTATAATTTGGTCCAATTTTAACTTTGCCATCTTGGGCACCGTCCTTTTCGTTGTTCCCGCACGTTTTGGCGCGGGTTTGGGTTGTACTGTCGCTGACTTTGCCGTCACTAACCGGTTAGGCTGGCGCGGGTAAGATATCGTCCTACTCATAGCGGAACACCACGCGATCTCCATAGAATCGTTCAATCCCGGACAATTCCGGGCTGACAACGATATACTCCGGCTTAATTGATGGCAACGGTGCAATCCAGTCGCCATCCTCGTCACGGTACGGCTCGAAGTCGTCCTCGTCGCCATCCGAGCGCAGGATGTCGTCCAGCAACAGCCGCGCCATTTCGAGCGGAGTCGGGCTGATTACCGGATGGACGCGCTCTTTGGCGTAGTCATCATAAAAACTCGCCACCCCGACGCCAAAAGGCATCTTCCGGGCGGCCGCTGCCGTCATTTGGTCGCTAGTGATACGGACCAGCTCGCATTTATGGTCATACGATAGTCGCCGCATGATCAGTAGCCTCGCTTTTGCAACTGTCGTTGGCGGGATTCACGCTTCTTCAGCGCCGCCTCGAGCTTTAACTCGTTCAATCGTCGCTTAAAGTCTTTGGTGCGCTCTGTTGGCGCAGAATGATTGTTCTTCATGCGGGCACCTCCGTTGGTTCCTCATTCAGTCGCCACATTAGCGTGGTATAGTCTTCCTCAAACACCAATTTCTTGCCCTCAAAGCGGCACTTGGACCCATAAACGAACTCACCGCGGCTTAAAAACTCTTCGTACATCAGCAAATCGTCAGCAATCTCGATTTTTTCCGGAATGGGACGCCCTTTCGCTTGAGCCAATGCATCAAAATAAGCGATTACGTCCGCTTTCGTCTTACCTCGGAAGGCGTACGCTGGGTAGCGCTCATTTTCGTTCCAGACGGGCCTTGCGAACAAAGCGTAATATTCCGCTAAAGTGCGCTTCCCTTTACGAGAATTAGCGCCACGACGCGCAAAAGCGAGATTTGATAAGTCATTGATCGACGTCTCGCCGATGATACTCACAGGGTGCAAGTGGTCCACGCTTATTTCCTCGACATTCGTGAAAGGTCGTCCAGTAAGCGCGCAGACGGCGTCCTGCAACGCCAGTAAGTCGTCGAGTTGTCGTTTTGTCGGTTTGGTCTCACTTCCGGGAAAACGACGTCGGGTTGCATAGGCAGCGGTCGATACACGGCCATTTAGTGATCTGCGATACTTCCGATAGTATTCAGCCTTAGTCTTGCTTTTAGTAGATTGCATTCAAGCAGGCACTTCCTTTCGAGTTTAGGTTCGTTCGATTTTAGATTGGTTGACATAATATGCACTTATGCACCCGAAAGTGAGTACAATCGAGCGCACAAGTGCACGGAGGTTATACATAAAGAGGATATTCGGACACTTTTCTTTGTTTTTAGAGGCTTCAGCTACCACTATTTTTAGGCGGGTAATTGATTGTTTTTTGCCTGTTTGACGAGCTGGCGGTCATAAAGCTCCCTTGTCGATTCTTTGATTGGTGCCGTCTTAGTAGTCCCGTCCGGATTGGCCGACGACAACTTGCGATGAGCCTCGCAACAGTGCCGAGCACTAGCGTTCTGAACGCGAAGTACGGATTTCCGGGCATCATGAGCCAAAAACTTCTTACCGCTTCGTGCCGTGAGGTGCCATCCGTCCGCTTGCAAGTCATCTAGATCAGCTTTGACGTCGCCAGCGTGCAGCCAAACCGTCTCGCAACCCTTCGTTGAGCACACTGAGCGCCCGACATAGCGCAGTGATTCCGACAATTCCTCATGCTCGCGGAGGTGCTGGAGCTGCGTCGTGTGGTCCACGTGAATCAACTCTTCCTCGTAACCGTCGTCTTCGAGCGTAATTTCCGCCACTAGACCAAGTATCGCGGTTGACCGCAACAGGCGCTCGATCCTCGCAGGGTCCGAATGGCGCCCATCCAGCCAAGATTCGACGTGATCGCGGTATCGTTGCCTAGCCGTGCTTGTCTTGTGGATGGATGGCGGGTCCACCCACGGATGATTCGTGAATTTATCAGCGTTGAAGCGTTCGAAACCGCCAAGCAACGCCATCTTCTCGTCTGTCGGGGCGTCGCACAATGCTACGAACAGTCGCGCGACCTCGCGTAGTTCGTCGTCAGTCAGATATTCGCTCATTCAGTCACCCTTTCCAACCGTTGCGGCGTTGCAAACCGCCACCCAGTTTCCTGTAAGATTTGCACTACTTCTGCCTCGTGACGGAACTTCCTGAACGTAGACGGTGGCACTCCGATGGCGTCGCGCAAATCTTTCGTCCGGATTTCATCGCCGGAGAACTCCCTTAAGTACTGGTCTAGCTTTTCTGCGCTCGTATCTCGCTTTTTGGCTTTGTTACGGCGCAACCCCTTCAGCTTCAAATCAACGAATTTGGCGCCGGGTAGCTTGTTGGCGACAATGTCTCGTACGGCTGGCGGGAATCCGAACACGAATACAGTCGCCTTTTTCCCGTGGGCGTACCGGATGCGAGCCGCCGTTTGTAAGATGTAGACCGCAGCGGTACGGTCGACAAACGATTGAACGCGTGGATCGTCATACTCGATACCGTTGACGCCAATCTTGTATGAATCAATCACCGATTCCGACGTAAGGACCTCGACAATTGCCGTGTTAGTCCCGGCGGTCATGCTAAGTGGTCCGGAGATAACGGCAGCGGACAAATGACTAAACGAGTTATCAGAGCGCCCAGTATCAGCGATTTTCGACTCAAACTCTAGCCCTTCTTCTTCGAGTAATTCGATGTATTCGTCGTAAAATCGCTTATGGAAGGTAATGACCGGCATCTCGCCGTTAAGTCGCGGCCATACCTCGTCCTTCAAAATCTGTACAAACTGCCGCTTAGACTTTTCTTTCTCATGATGACTCTTGGAGAAAGTATTGTAGTTTGAGTAATAGATCGTGACGTTCGAGTAGTCCGTTTCGTCATTGAGCGCCAATTGCTGGAGTCCCGGCAAGTCCAAGTATCGCGGGTCAACGTCAGCGGTAAAATCAAAGCAAATCATGGGCAAGTCTGACGCCAAATCAGCCAACGAGTATACGACATGACCGGTGAGCATCGGGACTCGGCTTCCGCCGACCATATGGTGGACCCTACTGACCTGCAATCCCGCCCTAATGGCGCTCTCCACTGCGGTAAGGCGCTCTAATACGTCATAACCGAGTATTGATTTGACGGCGATATTGAGCGTTGTTGGTGCAAAGAACCCAGGATTAAGCGCCCCAAAGCGCGGTGTAGTGTGGCGGGCCACTTCGAATTTGCCGAACTCGTCTCGGAACTCTTTAATTTGCTCGATTGCAGCGGTGACAAAACTTGAGTGGTACTTGCGCTTCATCCGCTCAGCGACGAAATGTAGGTCCTCGATTAGCTTGTCGACGTCAGCCAGCGTAAATTCGTGCTGAATAATGAGATTCGGTACCTCGTCGACGATAATTTGACGCCGAATCCCGCCATTACCGCGCTTACCGACGCCAGCCACACGACGGTCGAACATATCGCGATGCTTGTCGCTCATTAGCGATTGTTGGAACATCGAGTGGGTCATCACGATAACGTTTTGGAAACGAGCTTTGTCGAACTGGTCACGGTATGCAGCGGGTGAAGCGCAGTCACGTAGCCCTTTTACCGCCATCGCGCTACCGGGTGATACCTCGTTGATAGCGGCGACTAGCGCTGTTACCTCGTCCTTCAGCAATTTGACGACCAATAGCGGTCGGTCCGAGCGGTGGGCAACGGACTTGGCGAACTCTTCGATCATGACGGACTTACCGAATCCGGCCGCGGCAGGAATAGCGACTTGATGAGCGGTTTTGCCGTCATATTGATGTAGTACGTCAGCAATCTTTATCGCTTGGATGCTGTGATTATTAGAGACGTGGACGCCGTAAGATTGCATCTTATTAAGCCATGCATCGGTCAACGTGGCCACCGGTTGGGTATTTGTTGTTTGTAGCATTTGATAACCTCCAGTGCGCTTCACCATACAAACCTAGCGAGTATCGTTACACTCCCTCGCACGAATCGTAAAAAGCGCTAAAGTTTTCTAGTAAGAGAAATAGATAAGCGGAATATTTAACGGCTGATACGGTATATATCTTGCTGACAATGTTTCAATTTATTGAAACCGATGAAATCGACATGGTAAGGCTCTGTGGAACTATTTGAGCTGTATCCCATTAACAACAGCGTCGTACTGACGTTGCAAACCTTCGACGAGTTTGCGGTGATATTCCGGTCGGCGTTCGAACGTGCAGCGGCCAAAGCCGTAGTCCCTGACGGTACCTTCCGGGATGCCGGACAACTCCGCCACTTCCCGGTAACTCATCCGTAGGTGCTGACGGACGGCTTCGAATTGCTGCGGGGTTAGTCGTTTGCTTATATCGAGCATTGATCAACGTCCTTTCTCAATCGTCGTGATTGATAGAAATTAAATGAGCGTCAGGCTGTCGCCCGTAGTCTCACTGTATATAGGGCAGATTTTCGAAAATTATCCATTTTCGGCGGAAATTTCTCTGCCGACACACTATATAACCGTCTCACTTCGCAAATTTGCAGGTTTTGGCGAAAATAAAAAGCCACTCGTTGAGTCGCTCATAAATATATTGACGGTTTATTTTCATTTTCATCACTTACCGCCAATTTAATCGTAAAATGTTTGCACCACGTTTTTACACGCGACTAATCGTTTTAATTTTGCCGCCGCTCGTTATCGTCGATAGACCCCAAAAAAGCACCCCCAAAATGGAAGGTGCGTAAATGGGCACTGTCGTGATTTTGTTCTTGTTGAAGCGGGTGATATAATCAAGATGCACTTTGGATAATGGAGGATGAAAATTCAATTGTGCAGACAAACTAAAGATAACGGTAAAGATCAGTACTTCACTATCAGAATCAAAAAAAGCTATGTAACGTGGGTCACTGACCCTACCAGTCGATTTCGAAATACGATGTCGTTTGTAGCTGATATTTTTACGATTCTTGTTATTTTGGTGCCTCTGCTCATATCCTTATTATTTAATTAAAAAGAGACGGCTTCGGTCGTTTTTTTATTTGTTCAAATTACAGTTCTCCATGATAAGCTAGTGACACATAGCAACGTTGGAGCACTAAGAACGGAGGTTATAGCGGTGGGAATCGACAGAATTACATACAGAAGCGCACAGTTATGCGAAGAATTGAGTATCAAGCCGTCGACGTTACGGAAGTGGGCGCTATTGTTGCAGGACGCTGGGCACAAGTTCCGCCACGATGCGCACGGACGCCGGATTTACGATGACGCCGATCTAGCGCTAATGCGCGAATTTCAAAAGTTGAAAGCTATAAATGGCGCTACGGTTACAAGTGCCGCAAAAGACGCTGTATCAACGATTAATAGTCGCCAAAGCGTCCGAACCGCTCCCGATATAGCAGGCGAAAACTTGCCAGCGATACCGAACGAGGACCTTCTACTGGCGCTACAAAAGTTGTCACAGGATAACGAAGAACTAAAGCGTCAAAACGCCGAACAGTTGCAATTAATGAACTCAATGTCCGAACGTATAGCACGATTGGAGCAGTACGAAGAGAACAAAGAATTAGCATTACAGCAGTCTTTAGCGGCAATTGAAGAGAACACTAGGAAGAAAGACGTAGCAGAAGTAGCGCCAGTAAAACGCTCATGGCTCGACAAGTTGATGGGGCGCAACGGAGCAGATTGAGGGATTTTTTGGTAAAAACTCAAACTGTTCAATTAAATCACCGATATAACCTCTGAGGGATTAGACGCATTAAGTCAATATTGTCGATTGCTCATACATAGAAAGGGTGGATTACAATGGAATTTTCAAAAGACAAATTACGAAGTAATTTTCTTGAAGATGTAATGGTAGGAATTTCACAGGGTGTTATTACGAATGAGGAAGCAAACGAAATCTTTGATGAGATCTACGAAAATGACGAATTATCTAAGTACATTCGCTTGGGAGATAAAATGGAATCGTATCACGACATGTTTCTAGGTTACGATTTGGTTAGTAGAGGTAAGACATACACAGAAATCTTTAACGAGTGGAAAGACATCCACCAAAGTGAAATCGCTACGGTGAAAAAAATTGATAAAGTTGAATTAAAAAGAATGTATGTATACGTAATTGCTACGCATTATAGTGATGATTATTCCACACTTGAAGAAGAGATGTATCGCAAAGGAAACAACGATTATTACCTGATTCTTTCTCGTCGATAATCATTGTTTAAAACTATTAGTAAAAAAAGTAGTCGCCCTGACGGCTACTTTTTGTTTAGACAAAAATTTACCGGCACATTTCGTGCCATTTCCGGCATTTTGATGCTATCACCGAAACGCTAGGCTCTGCCTAGCCTATCAGCGCCAGTGATAGCAGTTTCCCCTTATGCTCTTTGAACAATTCAAATGTGAATGGAGATATTAACATGGATGAATCTTGTTATTTTTGCGAGTACAAATACAGATATAAACACAACTCCA